>NZ_JBAPKY010000030.1:0-49720 GCF_037083785.1 Roseovarius sp. D22-M7 | reverse complement strand
GCGCCTCGGTGAACCGGCTTTTCCTCATGTCGTCTGCTCCTTCAGGTTGGGCAGACTCTACATCAGAGCGAGGGAACTTCCGGGGGGCAGGTCACAAACAATTCCTCCGGAACGTCTAATCTATACAGGTCTGTAAGATCCATCTAAACACTTGGAGTGAAGCCGTGTTCCCAACTTCCGAAAAAAACAAGCTTTTCGCCATGGCCTTTGCTAGCACATTAGGGCTGGCCAGCGCAGCGCAGTCTGCGACCTTAGTGACTACTCTGAGTGTCAGAGGTTCGGGTGGCGCTGACTGCAATGATGTAAATGCCGAAAGAAACATCGGGACTGGCGAAGTAGCGGCGACAATCACGTCAGTCTCGTCGGATTGCTCTGGTCAGGGTCTCTATGGGCCGCAAGTGGCATTCGCGGAAGCCACCTTTGGATCATTGCGCGCAGTGGCGGGCGTCACCGGGGGACAAGCATTCGACGGCAGCGCCACGTCAGGCACAGTAACCACTCCGACGTCGGAGGCAGGGGCTTTCTTTAATGACCTGCTCACATTCGGGATTGAGAAAGGGTCATTCGTCGTCCCTGTGGACATACGTGGCTCTGTCTCTGGTTCAGCGAGCGGTAATCTGACCGGATATGATCTTAGTGGAGCCTTCACAGTCAGAAACACGCTGAACGCGGTAGACTTTAGTGTGATCGGATTCCTCCGTGATGAATCAACCGGGGTCAACAATGCCCGGGATAACACCTCCGTTGACACGATCCGGGACGTCGTCATTCCGATCGACCGTGGATTTGCGACAATCGCTTTCTCGGTCGACGTGTTCGCGAACTGCACAGCGAGAACAAACAGTGTCCCTCTGGGACTCAGCGCCACGTGTTCCGCCGAGACATCTTTCGGCAATAGCCTGCGCGTTCTTGGCGGGACGGTTTTTGATACGAACGGCAATCAGGTGACCACCTCGGTGCGCTCTGATTCCGGCTTCGATTATCTGCAAGGCGTAGAGCCGCACAGCCGAAATTCTGCGGTCGTACCCTTACCATCTCCCCTTCCTCTTATGGCGTTCGGCATTGCAGCCCTTGCCTTGTTCCATCGATTGCATCGAAATACTGGGGTCGAGGAATCGGTTACAATCTCCAGTTTTTAATAAGTCCGCAGAATGCGATCGCCGCAAATAGGAGAAAGCCACTTGCAGGTAATGGGATCGGCGCAGGTACTCGAAGATCGGGTGCCTCTGAGAGAAATCCTTCGCCGCTGCCAACGAAAGAGACGCCCTCTGGAGTGATAATATTTAGGTATGCGGTGTTGCCAGCATCCGCCAGGGCACTTCGCGTGTCAGTTGAGGTGCCGCCATCGACGAGGACACTGAAAATGCGCGCCTGTGCCGTCAACAGGTATTCCAGTCGTAGGACCGGCAACTCTGAAGTTGGGACGTCGGGCAAAGTGATTGTAGCCTCGTTTCTATAGGTGCCGCTGTCGGTAAACGCTCGAATACCAACGAACTGGTCGTTGATGAGCGTGTTACCGAAGGAGCTTACGAAGTCGCGCACTTGAAAGAACCCGGAAACAGAGGCACCGTCAGGTCCAACGATCGTCCGGTCGATTTGCCAGAGAAAAGTAATGTCTCTGGAAGTGGCCGTGGGAGACACGGAAAAGGTGATCTCGTCGAAAAGCCGGGCGATCCCGACAGAGGTGCCACCGCCGCCCACAGCATCCGACAGGCTTGTCGCTTCGCCCCGGGCCTTTAGGGCACCCGAGCGGTAATCTATAGACGCCGAGGCATCATGTGTTTCCACGGTTGTGCCGAAGAAGGTGCCATTCCCCGATGCAGACGCATCTACGACGCTGTCCGCCGTGGCATCGCTTGACGTTTCTGCGTCTTGCACCGCATCCTCGTTCAATGGGGATACGAAAGCTTCAGCGGAGAGGACCGTCGCGGCGGGCGCCGCGACAGGGGTAAGCGCTAGGAGCGCGCTAGCAGTCCAAGTGGCCACCACTGCTATCGATGGCGACCAATGTACCGAGGTTGGTTCGCATTTCATTGTAAGGCCTCCGGATGCTGACGAATTCCCCGAAAGCCTCAGATCTTTCAAGGGCGTTGTCATCCCCCAGATGGGGGATAAACGCAATCATCACGAAGCGGAAACGAACTCACCATAGCCAGCCGTAGCAGATCCATCCTCCCGCGGCACGCAAGCTTTGCCGCTGCGGCCTTGATCTGACCTCTTGCTGTTTCTGGCGACGTGTCTCGGAGTTCCGCGATCCTATCCGTTGAAAATCCGCGGACAAGAAAGTGGCAGACGTCGAGCTCGGCCGGAGAAAGCGCCCCGAAAGCTGCGAGCCCCTGAGCCGAAATTCGCGCGGAGCTCTCCGGGTCGATGACCAGTAGGAGTAGCAGGGTATCGTGTGCTACATCGGTCTCGTTGACGGGCATTACATGGCAGACGAACGGCAGGCTGCCACTGCGACGCGACAGGGTGAACGTCAGAGGATCGGGCCCCGCCGTTGGACGCATCGCAGACTTGAGGGCCGCGTCTAGCGAAGGATTGTTGCTTGGCAGAATGCTTTGGATGCGGCCCCCCCCATATGACAGGCCATCTTTTTCGGCGACCATCTCCGAGAAGGTTCGGTTCGCGTTCATAACCAGCCCTGAAGGGTGACAGAAGACCGCGCCAAAATCGAGCCGGTCAAAGAGCGACAATAGCCCTGCATAACTCCTAGTCAGAGCGGTTACAACACGCGTGGACTCGAGCGTTCGGCTTAGAATCGGCACCAAAAACGGCGCAGCTTGCTGCATGCTTTTGGATGGCTGCCCTCCGGGTTCAACATCGTGGGAAATTGCGCAATCGAGGAATGGCCCAAGCATGTTCAACTTTACCGCGCTCCGGCTGCGCGCGCCTGTTATGGCAAGCGCCCGCTCGCGAAACCCGTTGGTCGGCAATGGCCCATCGGGGGCCTCTGCAAAAGCGTCCCGCTCGCCGATAACATGACCAGTAGCAGTCTTGCTGATTGCTTCATATCCAGGGGCGTCCTCGGTTGCAGTGCCGTCTTGCACCTCGTTAAGCAGTGCAACGGCTTCAGCTGACCTCAAGCGTGCCGAAACATGGGACACCGATGTGCCGTGTTTCTCAAGATCATAGGCAAATACCATGAATGCCTTCGCATCAAGGCTTTCGGCAATCACGTCACACAAGGGTGTCCATTGGTCTGGATGCGTTGCGGCGTTGATAGCTGCTAACGCAATATCTTTGATCGTATCAACGTTATTCATTTTGCAAGCCTCTCAGTGAATCTGAATAAGGTCTTTCCTTCAGGTCAAATGTGTGCGTGCGCCTGAGGGCCCATAGCGCCTAGCACAAGCCAAACACAGTATAGCCGATAAATGTTTGTGACGCGAATGATCTGCGCGCTTTTAGCCAATTGGTGGAACCGTCATGACGTTGCATCAGATGTCGAGCTTTTCTTGTCGTCCATGTCTTGTTCTTATTCGACCGAAAATAGCGCTATAACTTTTTCAGAAAACCGTGCGCCAAAGTGTGCAGTTTGAAAGTCTGCCGTCAGGAGTCTTCAATGAATTTTCATATGGCGGTTAGTATGCATAACCGCAGCCCAGAGTAGCTTCTTCTGGGTTTGCAGCGAGCGGCAGGACGTCCGCATGCGAGTTTGTCGACCCTCGACGAAGGTCAGCTTTCGCCGGTTCAAGCATGGACCAGCGCTTCCGCTATAGGCTGACGGCGGTCGTTCGCCGCATTGGTCGCGAATAGATCGTCTGGCCGGTCGGGCCCGTTGGATACTGCCACGCGCTTCGACTTTGCAGATGGTACTTTCTGCGCACCGCGGCCTTTGATGCATGACGCGGCGAACGGTGGCTATCCTTCCGGGTTGAAACTGCCCAGTTCGACGGACAGCTTGTTGTCCCAACCTCCCCCTGGTCCCAACCCTGTCCCAACCTCCCGAGGGGGGTTGGGGACACGAAAAGTCGTTCAAAAACAACTGTGTCCCCAACCTCACCCTGTGGTCCCAACCTTTTGCTACACATTCATGTGGGAATACCAAATAAGGTCGGGAACATGCTTTTCTATACGAAAAGAGAAGAGACCCCGTTGGGGACACCGAGGTTGGGACCACATTCTGACAAAGCATTGTAATAGAATGATAAAAGCCTGTCCCAACCCCCTGTGAAGGTTGGGACAGCGCGCTTTGAGGTTGGGACAGGGGCGCCGTGAAGGCCGTTCGTAGGCCAGGGATGTTCTCCTGGTCGATTTTGCTTGGGGACGCGGCTTTCGGCTGCTAAATTTTGGGTGACCAAAGCCGAAGGCCCACTCGAATTCGTGAGCCTTCAACATGAACGTACAAGACCAGATCCTTTCCGACGCGCGCCCTGAGACTCACTGCGGCGCGAAATCGATCTTCGCCCTCGACCTCGGCACTACAACCGGTTGGGCCATCCGTGGCCATGATGGCCTGATCACCAGCGGCACGGCCAGCTTTCGCCCCGGCCGCTACGATGGCGGCGGCATGCGGTATCTGCGGTTCACCAACTGGCTGACGGAATTCGACCGGCTGTCCGGCCAGATCGAGGCGATCTGGTTCGAAGAGGTTAGAAATCACAAGGGTGTCGACGCGAGCCACGTCTATGGGGGTCTGATGGCCACGCTGACATCGTGGGCCGAACTGCGTGGCATTCCCTATGCCGGCGTGCCGGTTGGCACCATCAAGCGTCACGCCACCGGCAAGGGCAATGCAAAAAAGCAGGCGATGATCGATGCGGTCCGCGACCGCGGGTTCTCGCCCGCAGATGACAACGAGGCCGACGCCATCGCCATCCTGCTCTGGGCCATCGAGACGCAGGGAGGGCTGGCATGACCGGGATGCAGTTCACACCGAAAGGCTATGGCGGTCACCGCCGTGATCCCGAGCAGGTCAGGCGCGACGGCTGGCACGAGTTGCACATGCTGGCGGTGTCGCTGGACGACCATCGCCTCACCTGGCCAGAGCGGGAACTGGTGCGACAACTCGGCGAGCGTCTGTACGGCAAACTCCCCGCCCTCCGGGAGGTGCGCAATGACTGACTGGACCACAGGCCGCGTACAGGACCGGCTGGAGCTCGCCGCTGATGTCTTTGCGCAACTGCCCGCGGTGAAGCCCACCGGCTACTTCAACGCGTGGCCCGAGTATTTCCACAGCTTCGCCGATCACGTGGGGCAAGAGCCGGAGACGCGCCGCCCGCGCCCCACGCCGCGCATGATCACCGAGGCCGAGGAGGCGATGCTCTGGCTGCGCTGGCTGGAGCGGGACGACGCCCGCATCGTCTGGCTGCGCGCCAACCGCAAGCCGTGGAAGAAGATCACATGGGAGATCGGGCTCAGCCGCCCGGCGGCCAACCGGCACTGGCAATACGGCGTCGCGCTGATCACCTGGCGGCTCAACGGTCGTGTGCCGTCCGCCAAGCGATCACGGCGGTTCGTGATCGAGAACGCCGATCGGCTGTCAAGGAAAATCCTCCTGTGACGGAATTATCGGTGAGACATTCGGACGGGTTTCACGAACCGGCTCTGAGGCCTACAACCGGGATATGATCGCACGAGACATGAGCAAAGGGCTGATGGCTTGCACCGCTGGATTCCGGGGTCCAACGGGAGTCCAGTTCGGGGTCCAGACGGGGCCCAAAGGGGAGACAGTTCGAAGCCGGGCAAACGCCCATCGCTTGACCGCCACAACTGACTCCGCCGACCCGTAAGCCGTTGATTTTACGGTTCCTTTTCGTGCACTTCGTATGCTGGGGGGCGCAGCGCGCAATTTCGCCAGCGTCAGGGCCGTTTTTTTGGGAGTCCACCCCGGTCGGAGTCCACCCTCGAAACCTGAAATAACCACGCAATAACAGTCGCTTGGCAGGTGGACTCCGGGGTGGATACCTAGCGCTTGGGAGTCCACCTTGGGGTCCACTGGATTCCGCATCAGCGGGGTCCACCCCGGCGCTTGCCGCCGACCGCGGTGACGCCGGTCGCGTCGCCAACGCCGCCCGAACTGCACTCATCGACAACCAGGAGAGCAATCCGATGGTATCTGCCGTCACTCGCAACCCTGCGGCACATCTGGTAGCCGGACCGGCAGGGATCGCCAGAGAGATCGTGCATGCGCGTGGAGCCGCAGACCGAGCCCAATCAGATTTCCCGCGGGATCCTCACGATCTGCGCGGGCGTGGCGTTTCTGGTGGCGAACGACGCCATCGTCAAGGTGCTCACGGACCGCTACGACCCGGTGCAGATCCTCTTCCTGCGCAACCTGATCGCGATGCCGATGGTCGCCGCGGCAGCGCTGATCCTGCGGGGACCGCATGCCCTGCGCACGAGGCACCTGGGGCTGCACGCGGCACGCGGGCTGCTGATGTTGCTCGGCGCCTATCTCTATTTCATCAGTCTGAGCTTCATGCCGCTGGCCGAGGCGACGACGCTGATCTTCTCGGCCCCGATTTTCATCACAGCGCTTTCGGTGCCGCTTCTGGGCGAAGCGGTGGGCTGGCGGCGCTGGGGGGCGGTCCTGCTGGGCTTCGTCGGCGTGCTGATCGTGGTGCAGCCGGGCGCGGCCGGGTTCCAGGCGGCGTCGCTGCTGCCGGTGGGGGCGGCGGTCCTCTATGCGCTGTTCATGATGTCCGCTCGATGGATCGGTCCGGGCGAGGGTCTCTGGACGATGATGCTGTTCGTCGTGCTGTTCCCGATGATCTACGCCGCGCCCTTCGCGCTGTGGGTCTGGTCGCCGATACAGGCTGGCGACCTGTGGCTGTTCGTCGCCATCGCGATTCTGGGGAGCCTCGGGATAACGCTGATCGGACAGGCGTTCCGACTGGCGCCTGCCGCGGTGGTCGCGCCTTTCGACTATACGGCGCTGATCTGGGCCACGCTGCTGGGTTGGCTGATCTGGGGCGACCTGCTGGCCTTCTGGACCATCGTGGGCGCCCTGATCATCGTTATGAGCGGCATCATCATCGTCCTGCGGGAGGCCGCTTCGCCACGGTGAGCGGCTGCGTGCACGGCGGAGGGCTGGGACAATGACCCTCGCCTTCGCCCCCGAGCGGATCGAGCAGTGGCCGCTGGCCAGGCTCCAGCCATACGCGAAGAACGCCAAGCAGCACGGGGCGGAACAGGTCGCGAAGATCGCCGCCAGCATGGCCGAGTTCGGCTGGACCGTGCCGTGCCTCGTCGGCGAGGACGGCGAGTTGATCGCCGGGCACGGGCGGGTGCTGGCGGCCGAACAGCTCGGGCTGACCGAGGCGCCGGTGATCGTGCTCAGGCACCTGACCGAGGCGCAGCGGCGGGCCTACCGGATCGCGGATAACCGGCTTGCTGAATCGCCATGGAATGAAGAGCTGCTGTCGGCCGAGCTGCAGGATCTGTTGGCCGACGACTTCGACCTCTCGCTGGTCGGCTTCTCCGACGGCGAACTCGACAAGCTGCTGGCCTTCGATCCGGACGGGGGCGGTGAAGAAGAAGGTGGCGCCGGGGGCTCCGTGCCGCCGGTGACCATCCCGGAGCCGCCGCGCAACCCGGCCTCGCGGACGGGCGATCTGTGGATCCTCGGCGACCACCGGCTGCTCTGCGGGGACTCGACCAGCCATGACGACGTGCGCCGCCTGATGAATGGCGAACGCGCGGTGCTGTTCGCCACCGACCCGCCGTATCTCGTCGATTACGACGGATCGAACCACCCGACGCGGAGCAAGGATTGGTCCGCGTCCTACGGCACGACCTGGGACGACAGTTCGCAGGGCGCGGAACTCTACGACGGCTTCATCGCCGCCGCTGTGGCCGAAGCGATCACCGAAGATGCTGCCTGGTATTGCTGGCACGCCTCCCGCCGCCAGGCGATGCTGGAAGCCTGCTGGGAGAAGGCGGGTGCTTTCGTGCACCAGCAGATCATCTGGGTGAAGGACCGTGGGGTTCTGACCCGGTCGCATTACCTCTGGAAGCACGAGCCCTGCTTCATGGGCTGGCGCCGTCCGAACCGCCCGCCGAAGGTCGCCGAGCAGACGCTTCCCTCGACCTGGGAGATGCCCAGCTTCACAAAGGACGAGCGTCCCGACCATCCGACGCCGAAACCGCTCGACGCCTTCGGCATCCCCATGCGCCAGCACGTCGCCCGAGGCGGGCTCTGCTACGAGCCCTTCTGCGGCTCCGGCTCGCAAATAATGGCGGGCGAGGCCAACGGTCGCCGCGTCTTCGCGATGGAGATCAGCCCCGCCTATGTCGATGTGGCGGTGGAGCGCTGGCAGGCCGAGACCGGGAAAGACGCGATCCTAGATGGCGACGGTCGGACGTTCGCTCGGTTGAAGGCCGAGCGGCTGGGCGACAAGGCCGATGCCGCCGCCTGATGGCCGTCTACTACAACGATGCCGATCCTGCCGCCTGCGCCTGGCTGCGGGAGCTGATCGCGGCCGGTCTGCTGCCCGCGGGCGAGGTGGACGCGCGCTCCATTCTCGAGGTCGCGCCGCAGGACCTGCGCGACTTCACGCAATGTCATTTTTTCGCCGGAATTGGCGGCTGGCCTCATGCGCTGCGCCTCGCGGGCGTGGCCGAGGATCTGCCCGTCTGGACCGGCTCGCCACCCTGCCAGCCGTTCAGCCAGGCCGGGCAGCGCAAGGGACAGAACGATGACCGCCATCTCGCGCCAGCCTTCCTGCGCCTCGTCGCCGCTTGCCGACCGGACTTCGTGTTCGGCGAGCAGGTCGCGAGCGCGACAGTACTCGGACGCGTTGGCGGAGCGACTTGCGCGGCAATTGAGGATCCGGCTGACTGGGCGTGGTTCGACGCTCTGGCGGATGCGCTGGAAGCGGCATCTTACGCCGTCGCGGCGGCCGATCTGCCGGCTGCGGGCATCAGCGCACCGCATATCCGCCAGCGCCTGTTCTTCGGCGCCATCGCCCTTGAGACGGGCGGGCTGGGCGACAGCCTCGGCGCGGGATCACAAGGACGGATCGGAATGCCGGGCGGTGCCGATCAACGCGCTGCTCGGCCGGCAGGTCTGGCTGGCGGGCTGGCCGACGGCGATGGCCGGATCGCCGGCCACGCACAACTACAACGCGGCCGGGAACACCGATGCGAGCCGCAGGACGGTGAACCTGCTGGACTGGTCGAAGGCGCCGACCCCGCCGGGACCGGCGCGACGGACGGCGTCTGGCGAGATCCGGACTGGCTGCTCTGCCGCGATGGCCGCTGGCGCCCCGTTGAGTCCGGAACATTCCCGCTGGCTGATGGGATACCCGGCCGCATGGGGCTGCTGCGGGGCTACGGCAATGCGATCGTGCCGCCGCTCGCGGCGGAATTCGTGACGGCGTTTCTGGAAAGTCTGTCGGAGGGAGCGCGATGACGCAGAGTCGCATGATGTCGATGATTGAGGCCGCAACGAATGTCGTCGTCGGCTACGTGCTGGCCATCGCCACCCAGATCATGGTGTTCCCATGGTTCGGGATCGAGACGGGGCTCGCGGAGCACATGACCATCGGGCTGGTATTCGTTGGCGTCTCGCTGGCGCGTGGCTACCTGCTGCGGCGGGTGTTTGAAACATGGCGGCGCTTCTGACGCGCCGCTGAGGGAGGACGGCTTCGATGCGATCCGTGATTCATGTACGCCGCAAATGGAAATCCCGCCCGATACGTTCTTCGTCCACGACATTGGCCCCGCAGCCCATCATCGGCGTGCAAGGTAGTCTCGTGTGAATGCAGCGTAGCCCGGTGCGGTGACGCGCAACCGGTCCCGGATCAGAGCATGAAGCGCGGGGAGGCGGTGGAATGGGACCTGCGGGGCCAGGTGATGCTCGGCATGGTAGGGCATGTTCCAGGCCAAGGCCCGAACCGCTCGCGTGGTGAAGGTGGTGCGGGTGTTTTCCAGCATGTCGGCCACCTGCGGACAGTCGCCATGTTCGGCCAGCAGATAAAGCCGCAGGGCCGGCTGGCCCAGCAGGCAAGGCACGATCCAGAGCCAAAGCACCAAGGGCGACCACACCAGCGTCAGCAAGGCCAGGGCATAGATCGCCAACAGGATCCGGACCTCACGTTCTGCGCGGCTGCGCATTGCAGCGGGCAACCAGGCCGGGGTCTCGCGACCGCATGCAAGTCGGATCAAGAGGGCGAGCTGAGCGCGCCAGTAGGGGATGCCGCTGACATGCCATAGCCGTTGCGCGCGGGTCTCCAAGAGCGGCCCGTCCAGTTCAGGATCGCCTGGGCGGTTGGTGTGCCGATGATGGGCGAAGTGGAAAGGGCGGAACCATAAAAAGGGGTTCAGCACCACAAGACCGATCACATGCCCCACAAGATCGCACAGGCGGTCACTGGCAAAGGGGGTGCGGTGGGTGCATTCGTGCTGAAGCGTGAACAGGAACACGATCAGCACGCCATGCACAGGCAGCGCCAGCCACCACAGCGGCGGTTGCAGCACGATCAGCGTGCCGGTCGCCATGATCGCGCCCAGATGACCGGCCAGATGCAGCAACCCCGGCGCAGTCGCGCGGATGTTCAACGCCGCGCGCGTCTCGCGGGGCAGATCGGCAAGTGGCGTGCTCATAAAGATCCTGTCATGTTAAACGGCATTCGAGGTTAGGGCGCACGTTGCTGGCAAGATCGCCATGCCGCGACGATGAAACAAGTGCCTTTTGACCCGAGCGCGCGGCGCGCCACGCCCGGCGTTGGGCGAATGGGCTGATGAGTGTGCATCGTGCTGGCCACACACCCGAGCATGATCGTTTCGGAAATCGCCGACCGGCTCGACATTGAAGATCGCTGATCCTGCCGTGGTGCCGCTGCAGCGTGGCGGGCTGTGCCCGCGGTGGTCAGAGATGGTCAGATTACGGGCCTGTTGACGTTACCGGCCGATCACGTCCGGTGTTCTGCGTCACCGTGTTCCGCTACACTCTGCATGCAACGGAGGTTTCAGCGATGATGACGGATGGACAGGAACACTGGGACGGTGTCTATGAGACGCGTGCAGAAGACGAACTGACGTGGTTCGAGGCGACGCCCGAGGTCTCGGTGGATCTCGTGCGAACCTATCTGAAACCGGGCAATGCCTTCATCGACATCGGCGGGGGAGCATCGCGTCTGGTGGACGCGCTGCTTGAGGCGGGTCTGGGCTCACTCACCGTGCTGGATCTTTCCGGGGCCTCCCTGACCGTGAGCAAGCAGCGCCTCGGTCCGCAGAGCGATCACGTGACATGGGTCGAGGCTGACATCACGACGTGGAACCCCGACCGGGACTACGCGGTCTGGCATGACCGCGCGGTGTTTCATTTTCTGACCGGGTCCGAAGATCGTGCCGCATACGCGCGCGCCATGTCCGATGCGCTCCCCACCGGCGGCATCGCGATCATCGCCACCTTCGCCGATGACGGGCCCGAGATGTGCTCGGGGCTACCGGTGGTTCGCTACGCGCCTGACGATCTGGCGCAGGAACTCGACCGATTGTGTCCGGGCCAGTTCGAGAAGATCGACGCCACACGGCATATGCACATCACGCCAAAGGGCAATCGGCAGAGCTTCCAGTACAGCGTGTTCAGGAAGACGGACCGTTGAGACGAGAGCCGCCGCCCACTTGGGGCGACGGCATCGTCAACGCTGGAGTGTGCGCCGGATCAGTCTGCGGGTAATTTATAGACGCGACCCCGTCCGTCGACTTTCTCGGAGGTGATGGTCATGCCGAGCTTCTTCTTCAGCGCACCAGACAGGAAGCCCCTCGCGGTGTGGCTCGCCCAGTTTGTGGCAGCAGCGATCTCTTCGATGGTCGCGCCACCCTCGGCGCGCAGCATGGCGATCACTGCCTCCTGCTTGGTGCCGCTCCGGTGGCGGACGGTCTTGGGCGCGAGCGCAGTCGCGGTTTCTGCGGGAACCGCCTCGCTTGTGTCGTCCGCGATCCCGAGCGCCATGTAGGCCAGCGGCGTCGCGCGCAGGGTGATGGGCCCGCGCTCTTCGTCATGCCGCCAGACAGTGTTGAGGTCGGTCGCTTCGATTTCCTCGATGAGCGCGCGTTTTAGCAGGCTCTTGCAGACATTGCCGACCGCGCCGCCCTTGAGGGTGGTGGTGACGGGAAACACGGCGCCGTCGTCGCGCGCGCAGGCGGTGGACAGGATGACGGACTGGGCGTCGGATAGCTGGATCTGGGTCATGGATGGTCTCCGGTTTCGGCCCGTGCGACATGCAGGAGCTTCTACCGGGTGAAGCCCGCCATGCTGGCGGGCCGCTCAGAAGGCTGGGCCGGGAGGGTTATTCCGCGTGTTCGCCCTCGCCAAAGGCGCTGTCGGTGATGCGCTTCAGCAGGCTGGCGTAATGACCGAGGGTGCCGACGTCGCCCCAGCTGATCTCGTCGGGGTGGCAGTCGAAATGGTCGTCGCTGAGCGTCTGCAGGCGGGCGAGCATCTCGTCGATCTCGGCTTTCTTGCCGATGAAGGCGGCGAGCGCGGCTTCCTTGTTCTTCCGCGCTTTCTCGGCGCGGAGCTGGTGGCGCGGGGTGGTGATCGGGTTGAGGCTGGTCATTTCGGTGGCTCCGTGTGGTGAGTTGCATCGTGCTTGTGGATCGACGTTCGCTCCGGGGCGGAACACAATCAACGGAAATCGCAGCAATTCCATTGCTTTATCAGGCGCGGGGTGAGCCATGCAGGGCCTGAGCGAACGCCAGTATGCCGCCCGCGTTGGCCTGTCGCGCGGAGCGATCCAGAAGGCCAAGGATGCCGGGCGGTTGGTGCTGCACTCCGATGGCAGCATCGACGTCGAGGCCTCCGACATGCGGCGTGCCGAGACGACGGACCCGTCGAAATCCCGCGCCGCGCCAAAGGGAACCACAGCCGCAAAGCCCAAGCTGAAGCCGGTGCCCGAGGCCGCGGTCTCTGCGGTGGGGGATACGCTCAAGGAGCAGGGAATGGCCGCGCCGGCCGTCGGCGGCAGCACGACCTTCCTGCAGGCCAAGACCGCGAACGAGGTGCTCAAGGCGCAGGAGCGCCGCATCCGGCTGCAGAAGCTGAAAGGCGACCTTGTCGACAAGGCGCGCGCGGAGACGCTGATCTTCCGGCTGGCGCGCGAGGAACGCGATGCCTGGGTGACCTGGCCCGCGCGGGTGGCCGCGCTCATGGCCTCGGAACTGGCGGCCACCCTCGGCGAGGGGATCACGGTGGAGGCGGCGGTGATGCAGAAGGTTCTGGAAGCCCATGTCCGCGCCCAGCTCGACAGCCTCGCCGAGATCCGCAGCGGCCTTGGATGACGATGTCGCGGGGTTCGATGGCGCCAACGACCTGTTACGCGCCTGGTCGCGGGGCCTGCGGCCCGACCCGGACCTGACGGTGTCGCAATGGGCCGACCGGCACCGCTGGCTGTCGTCGCGCGCGAGCGCTGAGCCCGGGCGCTACAAGACCGCGCGCACTCCGTACATGCGCGAGATCATGGATGCGCTCTCGCCGGTCAGTCCGGTGCAGCGGGTGGTGTTCATGAAAGCCGCGCAGGTGGGCGCGACAGAAGCCGGCAACTGCTTCATCGGCTTCGTGATGCATCACGCGCCGGGACCGATGCTGGCTGTGCAGCCGACGGTGGAGCTGGCCAAGCGCAACTCGCGCCAGCGGATCGATCCGCTGATCGAGGAAAGCCCGGAGCTGCGCGATCGGATCAAGCCGGCGCGCTCGCGCGACGCGGGCAACACGATGCTCTCGAAGGAATTCGCGGGCGGCATCCTGATCATGACCGGGGCCAATTCGGCGGTGGGGCTGCGCTCGACCCCGGCGCGGTACCTGTTTCTCGACGAGGTCGACGCCTATCCGGCCTCGGCCGATGAGGAAGGCGATCCGGTCAGCCTCGCGGAAGCCCGCTCGCTGACCTTCGCGCATCGGCGCAAGGCGCTGTTGATCTCGACGCCCACGATACGGGGGTTGAGCCGCATCGAGCGCGAGTTCGAGGCCAGCGACCAGCGCCGCTATCACGTGCCATGCCCGCATTGCGGGCATGTGCAATGGCTGCGCTTCGAGCGGCTGCGATGGGACAAAGGCCAGCCGGACACCGCAGAATACTACTGCGAGGGCTGCGACGCGCCCATTGCCGAGCATCACAAGACGGCGATGCTGGCGGAGGGCGACTGGCGCGCGACGGCGGAGTCGGAGGATCCGCACACTGTGGGCTATCACCTCTCGGCGCTCTATTCGCCGATCGGCTGGCTCTCATGGGCGCGGATCGCGCGCGCGTGGGAAGCGGCACAGGGCAATGACGAGGCCATGCGCGCGTTTCGCAACACGATCCTCGGCGAGACCTGGTTCGAGACCGGCGAAGCGCCGGACTGGCAGCGGCTGGTCGAGCGGCGCGAAGAGTGGAAAGCGGGCACCGTGCCGGCTGGCGGGCTGTTCCTGACCGCGGGCGCCGATGTCCAGAAGGACCGGATCGAGATCGATGTCTGGGCCTGGGGCCGCGGGCTGGAAAGTTGGCTCGTCGATCACATCGTCATCGAGGGCGGCCCGGGCGATCCGGCCTGCTGGCAGAAGCTGACCGATCTGCTGGGGCGCACATGGGCGCATGCCTCCGGCCAGCACCTGACCATCGCGAAGCTGGCCATCGACACGGGGTTTGAGACCAGCGCCGTCTATGGCTGGGCGCGGCAGGTTGGGTTCGCGCAGGTGGCTCCGGTCAAGGGTCTCGAGGGGTTCAATCGCGCGAGCCCGGTGACGGGTCCAACCTATGTCGATGCAACGATCGGCGGGAAACGTCTGCGGCGCGGCGCGCGGCTGTGGTCTGTGGCAACATCCACCTTCAAGGCCGAGACCTATCGCTTCCTGCGGCAGGAGCGGCCGACACCAGAGGAGATCACGGCCGGGGCCGCGTTCCCGGCTGGAACGGTGCATCTGCCGACATGGGCCGATGGTGAATGGCTCAAGCAGCTGACCGCCGAGCAGTTGGTCACCGTGAAGGGCAGGCGCAGAACGCGCTCGGCCAGATCGACGTGGGCCCATTTCAGCGTCATGATCTCGTTCAGTCGACAGCCGGTCAGGATCAGCAGGCGGGCGGCAAGAATGGCAGAGGGCAGTTCGATCCCTTCGGCCTCCATCTCACGCAGGACCTCACCGATCCGGCGCAGTTCGGCCGCGCTGAGGAAGCGTTCGCGCTTCTCCTCGGGGTATTTCCGGATGTGCTTGCGGGGGTTCGACCCATCCGGTCGCAGCCCCCACATTTCGGCCAGCACAAACATCTTGGACACCACCTCGAGACAGCGGTTCGCCTGATAGGGGATGTGACGTAGGTCGTGATGGAACTTCGCCACATCGGCCCGGGTAATCCCGCTGACGGTCAGTCTGCCGAGGGCGGGGAGGATGAAGCGTTCGAGGTTCCGACGATATTCCTTGGCCGTGCTCGCCTTCACGCGGATCGCGATATGCTCCTTGTCGAACCGCTCCGCCAGTTCCTTGACCGTGATCGCCTTGCGCCCCGCGTCCCGCTCGGCGGCAGGATCATCACCATTGCGCGCGGCGGACACGATGGCGATGGCGCGGGTGCGCGCCTGCTCGCAGGTCAGCACCGTGCTGGGCCCGAGGCTGATCCGCCGGGACCGGCGTCCGGCACGGTACTGGGCCACGTAGCCCTTGCGTCCGCTCGGCAGCACCCTGAGCCCGAAGCCTGGGATCTCGCTGTCCCAGGTGAAGTATTCGGCGGAGTGGGGCTCGAGGGCGTCGACGAGGCGTTTGGTGATCTTGGGCATGGTGGGAGGCCTTCCGGTTCTTTCCGCTCTACAGTGCGGAAGGCGCCGAGATAGTCAACGAACACATTGATATTGCGCAGAAAAAGGAAAAGTTGCGCGGTTCTGCGTGGGTGGTGCTGCGCGTCTGTTCGGGGTGGGGGGTGGATGGTATAAGCTAAAACGGTGTCACTCATCCGGGCATAGCTCAGCGAAGCGCTTAGTGGCCTCGGTCAAGGTCATCACATCTGACATCCACTGGGGGATGCGCCATCTTCATGTATGCCGAACTGTAGTGACGGACCCGAGTGTTGATCGACGAGGCAATTTGGGGCACGGTCAGTTACGATGATGAATCGTTCGGCATCTGTCAGAATCAGTCGACGCGTTCTCCTTTTTGAAGGCAACTGCCGCGCGTCAAAAGTAGAGTTTTCGGAGGCAAAGCATGCCAAGATACTATCAAGATAAACTGAGCATCATGATGCCACTGTTCGCAGCATCATTTTTTTTCCTAAATGGGCAGCCTGGGTTGGTGTATGCGCAGGACCAGTCGGACGCGACCAACGCAGCGGAGACACCACTCGAAGAGGATGCTGGCACAGCCGTCTCAGAAGAAGACGCCTTGGATGAAGTTGAGCAGCGTGCCCTTCAGCCGCTCGATGGAGAATACGGCTCGGAAGTCGAGCAACGCTGGCGGGGAGTGCTGGATGACGCAGGGCTGAGAGAGGGTGAAAATCCCCGCAACGTGTTTATCGCCTCCGGCCTTGCGACAGTCGCAATCAACAAGGGCGCTCCTGGCTGGATCGAGTCTCGGCGAGTGGCGCATGATGTTGCCTTCGCACGCGCAAAGGCCGATCTGGTGGCGGCAATGGGCCAGCGGGTGCAGCAGACAGGAAATACCCGCTTCGTGTCGAACGCAAGTTTCGGTCAGGGACAGGTTCAGAGGCTTGAGGAAGTCGAACAGACGGCCCGGATTCTCGACAAGGCCTCCGAGTTGACCGAAAGGACGCTGGACGAAGCACTGCGGGATATAGACCCTGAGTATGATGCGCAACGCTATGAGCAAATGTCGATGCCAGAGCGGCAAGTTGCCTTGGAAAACCTATTCGAGCAGGCAACCTACCGCATCGCCTCGAGGGTCATTGCTGGTGCAACAACTTTCCGGGTTATCGAAGGTCCGAGCGCAGATGGCGCGAACCACCAAATTATTGTGGGAATGGTCTGGTCGCCGCGGTTGTCCGCACTTGCCGCCGCGATCGCCGAGGGCAGAACGTCCATGCCCGTTGAAGGTGCGCGTATGAGCCCTGAGGAAATGATGCCCGCAACGGTTGGAGATGCTGTTACCGCCATGGGCACGCGAGTATTCATCGATGAAAATGGAGATCGCGCGATCATTTCATACGCACAAGCCGAGCCGGCTCAGGTAAACCCGAACGACCTTGATATGGCGCGCCGGGCCGCGCTTTCGACGGCCGAAGATCTGGCTCTCGGACAGATCGCCACTTTCGTCGGCGAAAACGTCACACTCGAGAGCGAGACCGCCTCAACTCAGCTCACACAAGTCTACGCTGAACTCGTCCAGCGCGGTGTGGAGATTGAGACTGAACAGGTCCAGACAATCCGGTCCGCGAGCGGGCGTGTGCAGATCACGGGCGCGCAGCCCATTTGGCGGCAAGTGGTTCAACATCCAGAGACGGAGCAGGATGTTGCAATCGTAGCTGTGGCCTGGTCACCGTCCAGTCAGGCTATGGGTGAGCGCATGGGTGGCGCTATCGACTCGGCCAGATCAATGGGCAGCGGAGCCGGGCAAAGTGCGGCAGACCCGGATGATGAAGATGTGACAGGCAGAACGTTCGAGAGCGAAGCGGTAGACCCGGATGCGTACTGACGCTTCGAAGCGCTCCAAGTCATGTCGCCACGGTGCTTCGACATCCTGTATTGTGCCAATTTTTCTTGCAATCGGAGCGGCGGTTGCGCCGGTGCCGGCCGCTGCCTGTGATACGCCCGAGGTTGTCGAGCTCCGCAGCGAGGCTTTTTTTTCTGTTCCGTCCGATAGGGAAACGGCCCGTGAGGCGGCTATCAGGGACGGAGTCGTTGATGCACTGCAACGCGCGGCTGGTGCGGAAATCGCACGTGGTTCCCAAACTGCAACAACCAGCTCTCTGAACAGTGTTGAGCGGGAAACAAGGGACCATCTGGTTATACGCAGTGGTGGTCGGGTGCTGGGCTGGGAGGTCATCGACGAGGCGGAGCGCACTATCGGGGACATGGATGGCACGAACATCGTTTTAAGTCTTCGTGTAGAGGTTTGCCCATCCGTTGACGAGCCGCAACCGCTCGTGGTCGCGGTCGCCGAACCCGACGATATATCGGTTGATCTTTCGACCGCCCTTCGCGCGCGTCTGGCTGAGCGGTTCGAAGAAAGCGATGCGCTTGCTGTCGTTCGCGATGCGCCAATTGACACCTACCACGACATTCGTATCGAACTCGACCACACTGTGGAGGTGCGGAACGTAGACAATTCCGAGAACGCGGCAATCTTGGGCAGGTTTCAAAATCCACAAATGATTGATGATGGGGCGTTGCGTTTCCAATTGGTCAGTGTGACTATCACTCTTAGCGCCGTGCGTTTCGTCGATCGTCGAACGATCTCGGAAACAATCGAACGACTGCGACGCGTCCCGCTCGATGCGTCGCCCACAAAGGCCATCGCCGAGTTGCTGGACGAGGCGGTCTCTATTGCAAGCGCGCCCTTGGTTGATGATCTGGAATCCGGCGCACTCGACTATTCGCGAAGATGATTGACGCTTAAGCAACAGTCTAACAGGCTCTGAGAGCAGCCGCTCCATGTAATGTACGAGACGGATGAATGCATGAAACACTATCAGGATAAAGACACGAAAGACGTTCGCTCCGGCTCTTCGCGGCTAAACCTCATCGCTGCTGCCGCACTGGCAGCGGCTGTGATCGTGCCCGGCCAAGCGTCTACGGATGTCGCCGAAGGTATCGACTCACTCGCCGCCCAAATCGTGTCGCGCTCGGCAGCTGCCGACCGAACCACAATCGCCATTGCCTCCTTTCCGCATGTAGACGACACCTGCAGTGAGCTCAGCAATTTCCTGGTGGACGAACTCGTCTTGAGCCTCTTCAGTCTGCCAGACAATGAGCTGTCGATTATCGAGCGCTCGCAGCTCGACCGCATTTTTTCTGAACTCGAATTGTCTCTTTCCGGTGTGGTCGATGCGAACACAACAAAGGAACTCGGTCGCGTGCACGGCGTCGAAACCTTGCTGGTCGGCACGCTGACGAATCTGGGCGACGATTTGCGCGTCAACGCGCGGCTGATCGACACAGAAACCGCGCAGGTTTACTCGGCCGCTGCGATCAACATCCCCCGCACGTCAACATTCGAAGAACTGATGCAGCGGCCTGCCTCTGGTGGCTGTACGATGGCAGCATCCGAAGGCAGTGCAGGCACTAGTGGGCGGTCGACCACGCAGAGCCGCCCCGCGCCAGATTTTGAAATTTCGCTTCCAGATATTGATGAAGATTTTGCCATAGCCTCGCTCGCCGGGAGTTGGTCAGGGCAACTCAATTGCGAGAGTGTCGTCGAGGATCGTGCTATGTGGCTAAGCGATCCGTCGCGAGTGAGCGTTCAAGTAAGGTATTATCATTCCTCTCATACAAGCGGGTCAAGTAGTTATACTACGCTCTCTTACGACATGTCTGGCGGCAGCATCGGAAACAATTTCATCTTGAATATTAGCGAGCGCGGCGTTCCACTCCAATTGATCGCAAAGGATGTCCTCTACGGTGAATTCCATGATGATGGCAGGGATGAACGATGTTCCCTGTATCTTGGGAAATACGATGATTGATATTGCGAATGGAACTGAACGGATGGCGATTTTCCTTTTCGCGTTCACGCGAGCCCGAGATTTACAATCGCAGCGTCCGTGCACCCGCCTTTGGATCAACGGAGAGATGTAAGAATGTGTGGTATTGTGAAAAATATCTTGAGAATCGCAGGGCAGTCCTGTCAGACAGTTGGAATTTTCGTTGCAACGATCTTGGGCGTGACCGCCGTTTCGCCAGAGCGCGCTGTGGCAGGCGTCTCTGAAGGTATCGACTCACTTGCCGAACAGATCGTTGCGCGCTCGGCAGCTGCCGACCGAACCACAATCGCCATTGCCTCCTTTCCGCATGTAGACGACACCTGCAGTGAGCTCAGCAATTTCCTGGTGGACGAACTCGTCTTGAGCCTCTTCAGTCTGCCCGCCAATGAGCTGTCGATTATCGAGCGCTCGCAGCTCGACCGCATTTTTTCTGAACTTGAATTGTCTCTTTCCGGTGCGGTGGATGCGAACACAACAAAGGAACTCGGTCGTGTGCACGGCGTCGACACGTTGCTCGTCGGAACGCTGAGTAACTTTGGCGAAGACCTTCGCGTCAATGCTCGCCTTATCGATACAGAGAGCGCGCAGGTCTACTCTGCCGCTGCCGTCAACATCCCGCGCACCTCGACATTCGAAGAGCTCATGCAGCGGCCTGCCACCGGTGGGTGCACGATGATGCCGACCCGCGGAGCGGCAGGCTCCACGCCGTCGCGCACGGCCGCCGCCCCAGGGAACGGTGGCCTGACGTTCTCGGCCGGTGAACTGGAAAGTTTCGACCAACTACTGGGCGAGTGGTACGGAATGATGGAATGCGATGGACAATTCGAAGAAATCTGGTTCCTTGCCGAGGAAGATCTCGCCAACGGCGTCACTGGTACTTTCCGGCGGTCTAGTTTCCAAGGCTGGAGTGAAGGGAAAAGTGGGGGTTTCAATTCCGGACCCGGTTCTGCGAGCATGACCTTGCTGCCTGACCCTGACGATGACGGTGTTTGGTTTCGAATGGCAGCGAAGCATTATCAGCATTCTAGTAGAGATTTTTCCGAAGCGTTCATGTTGCAGCTTGTTGGCAAAGGCGCCCTCTACGGCACCGCCGCTTCCGATCAATGCAACGAAGTCAACCTTGGACGGCGCCAGAGTGACGAAAGAGAAAACTGAGGACTCCCAAGGCCCGGGTGTTGCGCCAAATAGTTTGGATGCAAAGCTCTACTTGAGAAGACAATGTTAGTTTCACCCCGAGTGCGTTGAGCACAGGAACCCTGTTTTGGTATATCCACGGTGGACGGGGCTTGAACAGATTGCCCAACGAGTTCTCGTCGATTGCCCTGCTACCTCGACCATCACCCCGAGCCCACATGGAAGCATTGTGGAAGCAAGAGGGAACAAAGTGCTGCCAAGTTCTGCGCAATCCCGCGCATGGTGGGCGCAGGGCAGGTGCCACCAAGTGTCGGAAATGTCGAAGAAAAACGCAACCGAGCGCAATCGTTCATGCTCTGTTCGACACGACTCATAACCTGAAGGTCGTAGGTTCAAATCCTACTCCCGCAACCAAATTTCCCAAGCAAATCAAACGCATGTCTGATGGTATTCTGATACCACATCCACTTTGCGCGTTTACATCAACGCCACATCAACACCGGACCAGAAAAACTGCACTGGCAGGCGTTCACGCGCATCGGCGTGCATTGGACTGCATCTGAAGCGGTGGCACCTGTCTCAACCGCTCGCATTCTGATTATGCCGGGCGGCGATCCACTGGCTGACGATCTTCAGTTCGACCGGACTGAAGCCGGTCTGCGCAGCGGTCGAAACCCTCTTGATCATCGTACGATCATCCGGCGCTGTCAGCTTCGCAGGCCAGGATGATTTGAACTCTCCGCAGGCATGGCTGAACCCTGCGGCCCAGTCTTGCCTCGCCACCTCGCTGCGCGCAGAGAGCGCCACGGCGACGCCGTCCTCCGTGTCGGCCTGGTCCAGGGATGCATTGGTTCGCATCATGATCAAATCAACGAAACGTTGGAACGTGTCGTCGTTCAGATTTGAAATCACAGCGCCCATGAGATCTTGCAGCCATTGGCTTGGCGAGATGGGCTTTGGGGCCAAGGAGACCGACATGAGAAACCCGTCGACCCAGTCCGGGCTGATACCAGATCCCTTCAGAAAGCGTGCCAGTTCGCCCTCGCGCTCCGGCCTTGGGTCGGCGGCGCGCATCTCGAGTTCGATCGGACCCGTGTCATCATCTGCCTCGGCATCCTGAGCGAGCCAGATTCCGATGGTTTGGTCATGGACGTCCTCCATGATCGGGACCTTGCGCAGGCTTCGCCCGCCCTTCAGCGCCATCGCGGTCGCGGTGAAGCTTTTGGCGTCCGGGTGATCGGCGGCCGAAAGAACCTGCGCCGCCCGCCCGGTCAGTCGCGCCCAGAAGTCTCGTCGCGTCTCTAGATACTTCCACAGCGCTGTTTCCAGTGCTCGCTCGCTGCGCTTACCTGCCATTGCGGCATGCGCAGCATCGCTTTCCTCGAACCAGCTTTGCAGGACTTCATGGCGCTCCGACCAGCCGTCGCTGGCATTGATGAGCTTGCCCCGCGCCTGCGGCGACATCCCTTCAATCGATTCCGTCATTGGCAGCGTCGCGATCAGTTCGTCGATCGTCACCGGTTCCGGGCGCTGCGCCGTGAGGCCACAGAGTTCGGCCACGTCGATCAATCCCGGGGCAGGGGGGCGTCCGACCGCCAGGCCATCGGCCAGCGCCATGCCAAGAGCGGACTCCAGCCAAGAGAACGGCACCGCGAGGGCGTCAGTTTCCTCGACAAGTCGGTCGCGCAGGGCCCTCTGCTCCGTGGCCGAGCCGCAAGGCAGCGCGTAGGCGTCCTTAACCCCGTGGCCCTGCTTGAACAACAGCATCCCCACCTTACGGCTTTGCCCCGATTGCAGCGCGATCATGACGCTTTGCGCGCCGCCGCCATCCGGCAGGGTCGCCAGGATGGAGTGGATGGTCCAGGGACGGGCCGGGTCTCCCTGAGTGATCCCGTTTCTCATGGCGTTTTTCAAGGCCTGGTCCAGAAATGCTCGGGCGTCGTCATCAGGCATCCAGCTGCGCAGCATCGCCATCCTGCCTGTAAGCTCGGGTGACAGTCTTCGTGCGTCCGCCTCATGCGCCAGCGCCTGCGCCGCGACCCGCCGGGCGTCGGGCTCCGGGTCCAGCAGCCATAGGCAAGACAGTTGAGCGTGGACCGCTTCGCGGCGGGTGGCTGACCAAGCAATGACATTCGCGCGCACCTCAGCAGGCATTGCCGGGAAGGTTTCGCGCAACGCATTGTATATCTCATGCGCATCGCCATTGGTCTGCGAGATCAGGTCGCCGAACAGTTTGTCGAGCATGTCGTCGGCGTCAGCCCCGTCGGGCGCAGGCGCATTCAGACCGGCAGCATCGATGTCCTCGCCTGTCAGCTCCAGCGCCGAGGGGGCAGGCAAGCGGCTCCGCGCCCAGGCGCTTGCCAGTATCATCCGGTGGAATGCGACCAGACGCTCTTGCCCGCTGGCCATTTCTACCGCCTCAGTGAGAGCGGAGAGCAAGGCGTCACCGCGTGCATTGCTGTTCTCTTGAGCCATCCGTGCCGTGTCCAGCGTCGCGCCGAGCAGATCCGAGAGCGCCTCCAGTGACGGGTCATCTTCATCCACTGCACAGATCAGCGCGATCAGCTGTCCACCCAGGGCCGGCCGCTGCAGCATGGCATGGCTTGTCCGCTCGAGGATGTCACGACATGCATCGATGTCATCCCTCAGACGGGTGAGCTTCGTAACCGCCGTCTCGATCCTCTCATCAACCAATCTGCACACTCCCCTTGTTCTTGCCTTCGGTTGGGCCCTCATTTCGGTTAAAGCTAATCAATCTGCGTCACAAGGCCGAGGGGTGAGTGGACTGCGCGAGGCTGCTTATTGTGCACCCTAAAATGATCGGCCTCGCTCGGGGGCACTCCGCTACTGACGTGGCGCGGGCGAAAAGCTACGGTGCTGCATGACCTTCGCCTTCTACGATCTCGAAACGACCGGAATATCGCCCGCGTTTGATCAGCCTCTGCAATTCGCCGCCATTCTGACGGATGATGATTTCAGGGAGATCGAGCGGGTCAATCTGCGCTGCCGCATCGCGCCGCACATTATTCCATCGCCCTGGGCGCTGGTCGTCACCGGTGTACGCCCAGCGCAATTGCTGGATCCGACTCTGCCCACGCTCTTCGAGTTCACGCAGGAGGTCGGCGCGCTGATTGAGCGATGGTCGCCAGCAATCTGGACCGGGTTCAACAGCATCCGCTTCGATGAGGAAATGCTGCGCCAGGCTTTCTACCAGAACCTGCAACCCGACGTCTTTGCCACGCAGTTCAACGGCAACACGCGCTTCGATATGCTGACGGCGCTCTATGCCGTCTGGTATCGCCAGCCCGATCTGTTCGACTGGCCGGTCGACGCTGATGGCCGGGTGCGTTTCAAGCTGGACCGCATCGCGCCGCTGAATGGCTTTGCCGCGCACAATGCGCATGACGCGCTTGGCGATGTCGAGGCGACCATCCACATCGCCCGCCAGATCGCCCAGCGCGCCCCGGCAATCTGGACAGAGTTGCTGGCCAACCGCGACAAGACCCATGTCCGAGCCAGCCTCGAGACCTTTCAGCCCATGGCGCTTGTCGAGCGCTACGGTGGAGGCCTGCCGCGCGCAACGGTCGGCTGCTTCTGCGGCACCTCGGCCAGCAACCCGAACCAGGCGGCGTTCTTCGATCTGGATGCCGCCGATCCGGCTGAGCTTCTTGCTGTCGATGACGCAACCCTCTGCACCGCCGTCGACGCCACCCCCAAACTCATCCGGTCATTCTCGATCAACAAGTCGCCCGCCCTGCTTTCCATGCCGGCGCCCAGCGCGCTCCAGGCGCAGCGGGCGGATGTGATAGCCAATGCGCCCGCGTTCCGGGCGCGGGTTGCGCAGGCTCTGGCCGCGCGCTTCCCCGAGGATCCGGCGGCACCCACCCCTCCCGTCGAAAAACAGATCTATGGCGGCTTTTACAGTCACGCCGAAAAGGCGCTGCTCAAAGAGTTCCAGCGCGCGGACTGGCCCCGGCGCCAGGAGATCGTTGCCAGCATTTCAGACCCGCGATTACGTCAACTCGGCCGACGCTTGGTGGCGTTTCATTCGCCCGAACTGCTCTCGGCTGACGAACGCGCGCAGTATCAAGCCTGGCTGCGAGAGCGCTGGTCAGCGCCGGATGTCGCGGAGACGGAATGGATGACCCTCACCAAGGCGCATGCGGCACTCGACGAGCTGCGCGCCAACGGTGCAGGCCAACCACATGAGCTGAGTGCAATCGCCACCTTCGTAAACGAGCGCGGCGCACTGGACCTTTGACCGCGATTGCCTTGCCTCGCGGCGTCCGCGCGCGTCTCCGTTGTATGCTCGAGCGAAGTCGATAGCTATTTCCCCTTCAGGATGGCGGCGATGATCAACCCGAACGGACCGAGGATAGCCCCCCAGAGCGCCCCTTTGCCGCCATCGATGAAAAATCCGATGATGCCGAAGACGATTGCGCCTGCAATGATGAATTCCATACCGGGTCCCTCTCGAATGGTGACACGGGGAATTGCCCCCGTGCGTGCTTGCGTCCTTTCGCGAGAATGGCTGTCAGTTGCCGGGTTGGACGCCCAGCGCCTCGAGTGTCGCGCGATCAGGGGCGCCCGTAGGGGGCAGGTCGTTGTCCTCCTGAAAAGCGCGCATGGCGCTGCGCGATCCCGAGCCCCAGACGCCGTCTGGTGTGCCAGCATCGAACCCGCCTGCGTTCAGCAGGGTCTGTATGGCGCGGTAGTCGTCTCGCGACATGTCAATCGTTGACCAACCGCAAGCCCCGGCAACAGCCTCAACAGCGGTCTGAACCCCAGCGAGGTCGAATTCGGCATCATGGCGCTGGCCGTCTCCATCGGTCAGGCGGATGAAAAAGTCGTCCGCGTCGTAGAGATCGCGAAGGAACGCCTCTGAGCCCGACCCGAAAAGGCCAGCGCCCTTGTTCGTGGTCAGCTCATTCCACCGGGTCGACTGGGCCGGTGCGCTGTCGATCCTGTAGGTGATGTCAAACGAGTTCCGGCGCATACCGCTGATCAGGAAATCGTCCTGAACGAATACGATCGACGTCTCGACCTCTCGACACTGGGCAAGCAGGGCGGGGAGAATTAACAGGAACGCTTCCCTAGCCGGAAAGGTGGCCTATCCCAATGCCACTCAGGGCCGCTGGACCGTCTGGTCGCTCACGAGACGCAGCCCCAGGTGCGCAGGAGGTGTTCCGACGGCGCAGCCGCCGCGGGCCGGGTCGCGGATGAGGAACGACATCGCCGCGACGTGTTCGCCGCCGAGGAAGTAGGCCGGGCAGCGCCCGGCGGGGCCGGGGTCCGCCGTGCCGGCATAGCAGTCCCGCGTCCATTCCCAGACGCTGCCGTCGAGGTCGGAGATGCCTTCGGGAGAGGTCGAGAAGCTGCCCTGAGGCTTCAGGCCGCGCGGCGCGTTGCCCTCCGTCAGGTAGGCGGAGGCCCAGCCGAGGGACGGATTCGTGAAGGTCGGGTCGGCCTTTTCCGGCAGGACCGGTTGCGCGATCTCGCGCCACTCGCTGGCCGTTGGCAGTCGAAAAAGTGCGCCGGTCTCGTCGTTGATCCAGCGGACGAATTCCATCGCGTCGGCATGGCTCAGCCCCGTGGCCGGCGTGAGGCGTGCATCCTGCCCGGGCCGCACCTGGAGGCGCAGGGCGCAACCGCCCCGGTCGTGGCAGGTGTTCCACTCGGCCACGGTCACCTCGTATTTCTGGACGTGGAGACGCGCGCCGGTCGAGAGGGTGACGGGTTCGGGCGCCATCTGCGGCACCAGCGAGGGGTCGTCACCGGCGCCGCGCCAGACCAGCGCGGCTCCGAGAAGAAGCGCCACCGAGGCGACCACCACCGGCAGACGGCGCCGCGTGACAGTGCGGGTCGATTTACCGGTGGTGGTCATGCGCGGGCTCCCGTCAGCTCAGATCGAGATCGGGCGCGGCGCGACGACCTGTTCCATCAGGTCGTTGTTCCAGTCGCCCTCGACAACGAAATGCGCCGTGCCGCCGAGCATCGCCCCGATGATCAGGTTGTGGTTCACATAGGCGTAGACGCCCGGCTGCTCGAAGGTATACATCGCCGCCGCCGCGCTGCCGCCGCGGACGAACCACGTCTCCATGCCCGTGAGCGGCGGGTCGGTGAAGGAGCTTTCCCACACGTAATCGCCATGCCCCCCTATCAGGTGCGGGCGGCTGTCCACGTTGCATGAATTGTGCACCATCAGAACCGTCTCGCCCACCTTGGCCTTGAGCGCGCCGTCGCCCGTCAGGGCCCCGACGGCACCGTTGAACACCTGGTGCGTCGGCACCAGCGTGCGCATCGCCGCGAGGCTGTCCTCGTAGTCGTCGCCGGCGGCGGCATAGGTCTTGTAGTCACCGGTCTCGTCCATCGGCAGGTAGTAGTCCTGCTCGCCGATATAGGCGATGCTGTCATAGCGCAGCGGATTGCCGTCCTTGTCCTTGAGCCCGTCGCGCGGCAGCACCATGACGGCGCCGTTCATGCCGTGGCAGACGTGATAGGGGATCATCGCGCCGCCCGGCGCGCAGTGATAGGTAAAGCAGCCGGCCTTGGTAGCCTTCCAGCGCAGCACGCATTCCTCGCCCGGATAGACATGGGTCAGCCCGCCGCCGCCCAGCGCACCGGTCGAGGCGTGAAAGTCGATATTGTGCTCCATCATGCTGTCGGCCGGGTTGCGCAGGGTCAGCTCGACCATGTCGCCCTCGTGCACGATGATCAGCGGGCCGGGGACCGAGCCGTTATAGGTCAGCGCCCAAACCTCGGCGCCGGTATCCTCGTCGACCGTCATCAGCCGCTCGGGGGTTTCCATGGTGATCTCGACGATCCTGGGTCCGCCCGTCGCGACCTGCTCGTGCTCGGGCGCGAAGGGCGGCTTTACAAGCTCCTGCCTGACGCGGGTATAGCCCGAAAGGTCCGCGGGTTTCGCCGTGCTGTCGGCGCTCTGTTCGGCGGCGGCCTTGTGGAGCCGTGCAGAGGTCTCGTTGACCTTGTCGTATGTCGGCGTCCGCGGCGTGGCCGCAACACCGGCGCCGGTCATCGCGGCGGCACCGGCAAGCGCCGATCCGCGCAACACGTTGCGGCGGGTGGTCGTCATCGGGCCTGATTTGGTGAAATTGGTCATGGTTCCCTCCTTGGGGTTGGCTGTGGCGGTTGGCCGATCGGTCCGCGCGCCAGGGGCGGATCAGAAGTTCTCGAGTTGCGCCTCGAAGCGTTGCTTGGCTTTAGGCGGCACGCGGCCTTCAAAGAAGTCCGCGGGGATTTCCGCATCGCCAACGGCGATGGTCATTACCATACCCAAAGCGAAATGCGGTTTGCAGATGATGCCGTAGACGCCTTCTTCGGTCAGCGTGACCTCGATTTCCTCGTTGATGCGGCCTGTGAATCCTTCGGCACCTTCGGGGAGCATCCCGTCATTGGTTTCGGCATTGTGGCCCTTGTCGGTGGCGAGAAACCTGATCGTGTCGCCGGGCGCCGCCTGGATGAACGCAGGCTCGAAGACCATGCGCTCTCCGTCCCCGCCCTTGTTTAGCATCTTGACGTCGAAGGTTTCGGCAAAAGCGCTCCCGCCCATCAGGGCGGAGAGGGCGAGGCTGGTTGCGAGTGTGCGGATCATCGGTTTCTTCCTTTCAGATCGTCGTTGCGATTGAGGGGAATATTACCGGTCCAATGGATTGCGAATTTTGCGCTGGCACAAACTTTTGGGTAGTGCCCCACCGGGTGGTGTAGGAGGCCGCGCGCGGAGCCCCTGGCGTAGCGCAGCGCGCAGCCGGGGTGGTGGCCACCGCGCTTCTTCGTAGTTTGAGGTTGCTTGAAGACCGAAGACAACGAAGGAGAGCACGATGACCGACACCATGATCGACCTTCCGGGGGTGATCGCCAAGAGCGACGACGCGGATTTCCTGCGCGAGCTGATCCAGGATGCCGCACAGAGGCTGATGGATATCGAGGTGGCTGCCGTGTGCGGCGCGGGCCACGGCGAACGCAGCCCGGACCGCGAGAACCAGCGCAACGGCTACCGGCCGCGGCAGTGGGATACCCGGGCCGGCACGATCGGGCTGAACATCCCGAAGCTGCGCAAGGGCAGCTATTTTCCGACCTTCCTGGAACCGCGCCGGACAGCCGAGAAAGCGCTGATGGCGGTCGTCCAGGAGGCTTACATCCACGGCGTCTCCACCCGCGCCGTTGATGATCTGGTGCGCGCGATGGGGCTGACGGGCACCTCGAAGAGCCAGGTCTCGCGGCTCTGCGAGGAGATCGACGAGCGGGTGCAGGCGTTCCTGAACCGGCCCCTTGAGGGCGACTGGCCCTTTCTCTGGCTCGACGCCACCTACGTGAAGCTGCGCGAAGGCGGGCGGATCGTCTCGATGGCGGTGATAGTGGCCGTGGCGGTCAACACCGACGGGCGGCGCGAGATCCTGGGCATCACCGTCATGCCGTCCGAGGCTGAGACGTTCTGGGCCGACTTCCTTCGGTCTCTCACCCGCCGCGGCCTGCGGGGCGTGCAGCTGGTGATCAGCGACGCCCATGAGGGGTTGAAGGCCGCCGCACGCAAGGTTCTCGGCGCAGGGTGGCAGCGCTGTCGCGTGCATTTCCAGCGCAATCTGCTGGCCCGCGTGGGCAAGACCAACAAGCCGGTGGTCAGCGCCGTGGTGAAGACCGTCTTCGCCGAGAAGGACCGCGACCAGGCCCACGTCCGCTGGCGCGAGGTCGCCGACAGCCTGCGCGAGCGGTTCCGCGACGTCGCCGAGCTGATGGATGAGGCGGAGCACGATGTGCTGGCCTACATGGCGTTTGACGCGAGCCTGCGCTCGAAGTTGCACAGCACCAACCCGCTGGAACGCGTCAACAAGGAGATCAAGCGCCGCACCAACGTCGTTGGGATCTTCCCCAACCGCGAGGCCGTCATCCGCCTCGTCGGTGCGCTGATGCTGGAACAGAATGACGAGTGGGCCGTCTCGCGCCGCTACATGCCGGTGGAAAAGCTGACCGCAATGTGCGACGATCCCGATGCGGCGCCGATGATTGCCGCACAGTGAACGAGCGACACCGGCTATGAAGAAGCAGGTGGACACCAGTTCCTACACCACTTCCCGGGGCACTACCAACTTTTGCATGATCGGGAACGAAACCAGCGTTGGCTCGAAAAGAAAACTGTGGCAGGAAGTCTGGATGGCTGACGGTCCCGTACGCAAGACCCTGCCGCGGCTCGACGAGAGCCTGCTGACGCATCTGACGCCGTTTTCGCGGCTCGAGGGGCGTCAGATCAGAACAATCCTCGATCTGGCATCTTCGCGGCGCTATGATGCGGGAACGGCCATTTTCGAGGAGGGACATCCTGCAGACCGCTTCTACATGCTCTTGGACGGCTATGTCCGAGTCATCCGCATCACGGCCAACGGCGAGCAGGTCACGGCGCTTTACATCCCCTCGGGTGAACTGCTGGGTATCGCGAGGGCGATCGGGCGCGACAGCTATCCCGCGACTGCGGTGGCCGCTTCGGAGTCGCTCGCCCTGAGCTGGCCGATGGCCCTGTGGGATGCGTTCGTTCGGGGCTATGACGGCTTTGCTACCGAAACACACAAGACCGTGGGTCGCCGGGTTGACGAGTTGCACGAAAGGGTAACCGAGATGGCCACCCAACAGGTTGAGCAACGGGTCGCCAACGCGCTGCTCCGCCTGATCAGCCAGACCGGGCGCAAGGTCGAGACGGGGATCGAGATCGACTTTCCGATCACGCGCCAGGACCTCGCGGAACTGACCGCGACGACGCTGCACACGGTGAGCCGGCTGCTCAGCGCATGGGAGAGGCGGGGCCTGATCGAGAGCAAGCGCAAGCGCATCACGGTGCGCGAGCCCCACGCCCTCGTGGTGCTCGCGCAGGGCTGACCGCTCTCAGGCCATCCCGGCGGCGCGCATGAGCTCACGCAGGAACAGGTCCTTGTCGAGCTCATAGGCGATGCAGGCATCGGTCACCGTGTGGATCGAGCTGACGAAACAGCCGACGCAGAGCATCCTGTGCCGCACGAAGACCGGGATGGTCTCAGGCCATGCCGTCATGAGATCGGCTAGGGGCAGCTTGGGGTCGTCGATTGGCGGCTTCGTCATGCCGGCCTCCTCTCACCGACCAACCTAACGGGGAAATGACGCCAAACGTTGCGCTGGCACAAACTCCGCATCCGGACGCGCCGCTAGAAAACGGGCACCCCGCACTCAAGGAGGCCCGCACATGGCTGAATTCCTCACGAAATCCCGGGCGCGCAACATCTTCTACGGAGGCTCGCTGTTCTTCGTAGTCGTGTTCGTGCTGATGACCTGGCACTCGCATCACTACGTCGTGACGGCCTCCACCGCCGGCATGCCGCTCAGCGAGGATGTCATCCACGGCAAGCACGTGTGGGAGCAACACTCCTGCATCAACTGCCACACCCTGCACGGCGAAGGGGCGTATTTCGCGCCCGAGCTCGGCAACGTGATGACGCGCTGGGGCGTGCTCGACAGCCCAGAGGCCGCGTTCGGCGCCCTCCGGGGCTGGATCGATGCCCAGCCCAGCGGCGTCGAGGGCCGCCGCCAGATGCCCGCCTACGACATGACCGACGAGGACGTGCGCGGCCTCGCGGAATTCCTGCGCTGGGCCGATCAGACAGACACCCAAGGCTGGCCGCCCAACGACGCCGGATAAGGAGGTTCCACCCATGAAATACGAAACTCAAAGTGTCGCCTACTGGTACTTCCTCGCCGCGATGGCGTTGTTCGGTATTCAGGTTCTGGGCGGGCTGCTGGCGGGTTGGATCTATGTCTCGCCCAATTTCCTGTCAGAGATCCTGCCGTTCAATGTGATCCGCATGATCCACACCAACGCCCTCATCGTGTGGCTGTTGCTGGGCTTTTTCGGCGCCGCCTATTTCCTTGTCCCCGAGGAGGCCGAGCGGGAGATCTGGTCGCCGAAGCTGGCCTACCTGCAATTGATCATCTTCGTGGTCGGCACGCTGGGTGCGGTTGGCAGTTACCTGGTCGGCATCCACGGCGGGCGCGAATTCCTCGAACAGCCGCTCTGGGTCAAGTTCGGCATCCTCGTCGGCGCGCTGATCTTCCTGCTAAACATTTCGATGACCGTTCTGGCGGGCAAGAAGACGGCGATCACGAGCGTTCTTCTGATGGGGCTGTGGCTGCTGTCGCTGCTCTGGGTGTTTGCCTTCATCAACCCCGACAACCTCTCCTTGGACAAGATGTACTGGTGGTTCGTCGTGCACCTCTGGGTGGAGGCGACTTGGGAGCTGGTGATGGCCGCGATCCTGGCCTTCCTGCTGCTCAAGCTGACCGGGGTGGACCGCGAAGTGGTCGAGAAATGGCTCTACGTCATCGTCGCCACGGCACTCTTTTCGGGCATCCTCGGAACCGGGCACCATTTCTACTGGATCGGTCTGCCCGGCTACTGGCAGTGGGTCGGCTCGATCTTCTCGACCTTCGAGGTGATCCCGTTCTTCCTGATGATGACCTTTGCCTTCGTGATGGTCTGGAAGGGCCGCAGGAACCACCCCAACAAGGCCGCGCTGCTGTGGTCGCTGGGGTCCAGCACGGTCGCCTTCTTTGGCGCCGGCGTCTGGGGGTTCCTGCACACCCTGCACGGCGTGAACTTCTACAGCCACGGCACGCAGATCACCGCAGCCCACGGCCACCTTGCCTTCTACGGTGCCTACGTGGCGCTGAACCTTGCGATCATCACTTACGCGATGCCGATGCTGCGCCAGCGTGAGCCCTACAACCAGGTGATCAACATGGGGTCCTTCTGGCTGATGACGGGTGGCATGGCGTTCATGACATTCGTGCTGACCTTCGCGGGCACCATCCAGACGCACATGCAGCGCGTGGTGGGTGACTACTACATGGAGGTGCAGGACAGCCTCACGATATTCTACATAATGCGCTGGGGGTCCGGCCTTGTGGTGGTGATCGGCGCGCTGCTGTTCATCTATTCGATCCTCGTGGTGCGCAAGCGCGAGGTGATCGCCCCCGGCCCCGCAAACCCCGTTCCCGGAGAATGAGCCATGAACATGCAAACGACACCCACCCTGCCGTTCTACGAGGCCACGGGGCGCGAATGCGCCCTGTTCGAGACGGCCCAAAAAAACGGTTTACCCCTTCTTCTGAAGGGGCCGACCGGTTGCGGGAAAACGCGCTTTGTCGAGCACATGGCCGCGAAGATGGGCAAGCCGCTTTATACCGTGGCCTGCCATGACGACCTGTCGGCGGCGGACCTGATCGGGCGCTACCTGCTCAAGGGCGGAGAGACCGTCTGGGTCGACGGGCCGCTGACACGCGCGGTGCGCGAAGGCGGCATATGCTATCTCGACGAGGTGGTGGAGGCGCGCAAGGATGTCACCGTGGTGCTTCACCCGCTGACCGACACCCGCCGGACCCTGATGATCGACCGCACGGGCGAGGAACTCGTGGCGCCCGGGGGCTTCATGCTGGTGGCCAGCTACAACCCCGGCTACCAGAACGTACTGAAACGGCTCAAACCTTCGACGCGCCAGCGGTTCCTGTCGATTTCCTTCGACTTTCCCAACCCTGAGACCGAGATCGCCGTGGTCGCCAGCGAAAGTGGCCTCGAGCGCGGGCGCGTCGCCCCGCTGGTGCGGCTGGCCGGGCATATCCGCAACCTGTCGGGCATGGACCTCGAAGAGGGCGTCTCGACCCGGCTGCTGATCTATGGGGCCACGCTTATGGCGGGGGGCATGGGCGTTGAACAGGCGCTTGATGCCGCCATCATCGAACCGCTCAGTGACGAGCCGGACGTGCGGCGGGCGCTGCACGATCTGGTGTCGACGATCTACGGGTGACGGCGATGCACCTGCTCGACCTGATGGAGCCCGAGGAAACCGTCGGCAATATCTGGCACGACATGGCCAGCCGGATCGGCGCTGAGGTGAGCTATCCGGACGCCGCCATCGCGCTCGCCTCCGTGCGGCCCAGCCTCGCCATCCTGTTCCGCGCCCTGGGCGGCGCGCCGGGTGTCGAATTGGCCGAGGTCGCGCCGACGCTCGCTCGCCACCGCCGCCCCCTGCGCCGCAAGCTGGGGGCGGAGCGGGACCGCGAATGGGTGGCAAGTTTTGATGGCGAGCGGCTCGCCCTGCCGCCGTTCATAGCCGCGTTTCCCGACCCCGCGCTCAACCGCGCCGCCTATTTCTGGCTGGCCGCGATGGCCGCAACATCCGCGCCCGGTGCGATGGAGCTGCCGCCCGAAGGCCCGGCGCAGGACGCGGCCCAGATCCGCGCCAACATGGCGGCCTGCGAGGCGGTCCGCGCGGCCTGCCCGGGATTGCGCGAGGCCTACACGCTGATGGCCCGGCACTGTCTCGCGGCCCGCCCCGTTGTCGTGCGCCCGTCGCCCGAGGCGCGCATCGAGCAGGCCATCCGCGATCAGCTCTGCGGCAGCGATTCCGTGCTCGACACCGTGCCCTCCGGTCGCGACCACATGCCGTTCGCGCCGGTGCCGATCTGGCTGCGGTTTGCCGACAGCTCCTCGGGACAGTCCGCGGACGAGGATCAGATCGATCTCGCCGCACCGCCGCCCGGCGCCGCCCGCACCACGCGCAAGTTGGGAAATCGCAAGGATCAGGACCAGCATACCCGCAAGGACAGCTTCATCCTCCACCGCTTCGAATCGATCCTGTCCTGGGTGGAGTCGATGAATATCAACCGCAGTATCGACGATGATGATGACGAGAACGCCCAGAAGGCCGCCGAGGACCAGGACGAGATCACCCTGTCAAAACAGGACCGCAAGGCGGCCACGCGCCTGCGCCTGCATCTGGACCTGTCGCCCGCGGACGCCGACCATGAAGCGCTGGCCGGGGAACATACATACCCGGAATGGAACCACCGCGCGCGCAGCTACATGCCGGATCATTGCCGCGTTCTGGAGGCGCCCGCTCGCCCCGAGGGCCCGCCCTTCGTGCCGGATGAGCGCCGGATGCGCGAGGTGCGCCGCCAGTTCGAAGCGCTACGACCGCGCCGCATCCTGCAACCGCGCCAGGTCGACGGCACCGAGCTTGACCTCGATGCGCTGCTGACCGCGCGGGCCGACCTCATGGCCACCGGTCGCGGCTCCGACCGGATCTGGCAATCGGCGCGGCAGACCGAGCGCGACCTGTCGGTGGCGTTCCTGATCGACACGTCCCGGTCGACCGAGGCGGCCATCGGCGATACCTCGGTGATCGAGGTGGCGCGCGAAGCGATGGCGGCGCTGGCGGGCGGCATCGACACGGCAGGCGACCGGCTGGGCATCTGGGGCTTTTCCTCGCTGCGCCGCGACCGGGTTTTCCTGACCCGCTGCAAGGCATTCAGGGAGCCCATGTCGCCCGATACCATCGCCAATGTCGGCGCGTTGAAACCCGGCCACTACACCCGTCTCGGGGCCGCTATCCGCCACGTCAGTTCCCGGTTGGCCGACGAGCCGAGCACGCGCAAGCTGCTGGTCGTGCTGACCGACGGCAAGCCCAACGACCTTGACCATTATGAGGGTCAGCACGGTATCGAGGACAGCCACATGGCCGTGCGCGAGGCCCGCAACGCCGGCCACAGCCTGCACGGCATCGTCATCGACGAGGACGGGCAGGACTGGTTCGCCCGGATCTTCGGGCGCGGCGGGTTCACCTTGCTGCCCGATCCGGAGCGCCTGACCCGGGCGCTGCCCGATATCTATCGCACCCTGACACAGGAGACCTGACATGCGCCGACTTGTGCTTCCCTTGCCCGCACTGCTTGCATCGCCCGTCCTGGCTGAAGAGTTCGACCGGCCGATTCCGCAGGCGCAATCCGCCACCGCCGAAATCTGGTACGCCGTGGCCTGCCTCGCCCTTGTCGTCGCCATGATCGCTGTGCAGCGGCTGGTCTCCCGCCGATGATCCGGCAGGGCTGGTCCACGCGAAAGATCGCCCTTGCGCTCTACCCGTTCGGGGCCGGGGCGGCGGCGGTCAACGTGTTCTTCGCCTCGCTGATCTTCAGCTGGGTTGGCGGGCCAGTCGCCTCGACCGAATGGTCGATCGGGCTTGGCTGCCTGATCGGGGCACCGGCGACATGGTATTTCGCCCGGCACATCCGGGCGCTCATGGATACGGCTGACGCGGGAACCGATCCCGCCGGAGACTGACCACCACACGGACATCGGCAGAGTAAATGCGCACCTGGCAGGGACCCGCGCTCTTCAGCTACGGGGTCCGGCCCTTCTTCCTGTTCGGGTCTGGCTGGGCTGCGCTGGCGATGGTGCTGCTTGCCTGCCCTCGGGGTCATGATCGGCGTCGATCACAACCCCGTCCAAGGTAAAAATTTCGGTTCTATTTCAAGTTTTTGGGCTCTTGTCTACTTGGGTCAAGATTGGGCGCATCAACACATGGTTGACACCCTACTCTTTATCAAATCTGGGCATCATCGACGATATTCAACCTTAATGGGTATTTGCAATACCTAATAAAAGGGCTATGCTCTTGATCGAAGATTCAATTAGCAAGGAGTGAACGCGATGACTAAGCTGTCCGAAGCATTTCTGTGGCCCGGAACGAAAGCGTGCGAACGTCTGGGTGTAGACCCCGAGGGAGAGGCAGGTCTTATCCGCTGGATGGTCAATACGCTGGTCTATCTGGTGATCAGCCTGATTATTGTCTGGATGCTCGTGGTGTGAGCACGCGGGCCACGCTTCCGTATAAAAGTGGCAGCAGGAACCGTGACCTCCACCGAAAATCGTGGTCTCACAGTTGCGCAGATCTGGCCCCGCACCGGTTACCAAGCCGTATGTCACAGGCGAGGATAGTGTCCCACGCCATTACGGTGGGGTGGGGCGCTTGCGGCTCGACGCGTTTGTCCTGTGATACTGCCAAGATAGCGAACCTTTGCGCCGGGCTTGCATCGCGGCGATCCTCGGCCCGGATCCGGATTTGACATGTCTCGAGACCTCCAGATTGGATATCGGCTTTTCTATACACATGTGCCCCGGACAAAGAGATCAACAATGACCGTCCTAATCGTCTATGCGACCCAAGAAGGCCAGACAGCCAGGATCGCGCGCTTTGTCGAGGTCGAACTGTGCAATGCCGGGCACGATACGCGTGTCGTGGATGTATGGACGAAACCATCGAAATCAGCCTCGATGGAATCGATACCTTGATCCTCGCCGCGCCGGTGCACGAACATCGCCATCCCGAACGGTTCGAAAAGTTCGTGGCAACTCACCGCGATGCGCTCGATTCTGGCTGGACGCCCATGCTTTCGGTCAGCTTGTCCGCAACGTTCCCGAAGGCCTGGAAGAGGATACGGCAGCAGCGAAACGACTGACGGCGATTCCCATAACCCGCTTAGCCGAGCATTCTCCGACGCATGACGGCCGCCTGCAGCCTCGGCCCGGACCGCACCCGTGACCCGGGATGCATGCGCACAGCGGCTGAGGGTGTGTTGTGCTTTCGTCCAAAGAGTGGGATCTATCCTTTTGCCGGTGGCCACGCGACGAAAAGGTGATGGATCATGAAGCTCTGGCGCATGTTGCGACTTCTGCCACCTGTCGTCCTTGGCATCGGCGGTGCGATCTGGCTTGTCTCGACCGCCGCGCCGCCTGCGCAGACCGACCGACAGGAGCGCGAGGTCTCGGCGCGCACCATCATAGCCGAGGCACGACCGATTGCCCCCGTGTTGCGCGGCTACGGTACCGTGCGGGCGGCGCAGAGCTGGCAGGCGGTGGCCGAGGTCGCAGGCGCGGTGACCTTTCGCCATCCCGAGCTTGAGACCGGCAACATGATTTCCGCGGGCACACATGTGCTCGAAATCGATAGAGGCCGCTACGAGACGACCCTCAAGGAGGCCGAGGCGGATCTGACCGCCCTGCGGACCGAAGGCCGGCAGATCGCACAGGAGGCCGAGAACACCCGCCTGATCCTGGAAATAGAACGGGACCGGCTGGCCCTTGCCGAATCCGATCTGGTCCGTGTGCGGACGCTCGCCGAACAGGGCACGGTCCCGCAGGCGCGGCTGGACGAGCAGACACGCGCCACCCTGTCGTTGCGCCGTACGGTGCAGGAGCTTGAGAACACGCTGGCCCTGATCCCGGTGCGCCGCGCGCGTCTCGATGCGCAGATCGCGCGCGCCGACGCGGCCAAGGCCCGTGCCGAACGGGATCTGCGCATGACCCGGATCGATACGCCTTTTGATTTGCGGGTGGGGGATGTGCATGTGGAGCAGCATCAATACGTGACCGGCGGTCAGCCCCTGATCCAGGCCGATGGCATCGCGCGGGCGGAAATCGTGGCGCAGATGTCCCTCGACAGCTTTCCGCGTCTGATGGGCGCCGCCGCACCCGACGGCATGCGGTTCGACGCGAGCAGACGCGACGCGATACTCGACCGGATCACCGCCGAAGTGCGGCTGGTGTCGGATCCCGATCAGGTCTGGCGCGGACGGATCATCCGTGTCGAGAACGGTCTCGATCCGCAGGCCCGGTCGGTTCCGGCCGTGATCGCGGTGGACGCGCCCTACGAGGGGGCGAACCCGCCAACCCGCCTGCCGCTGGTGCCGAACATGTATGTCGAGGTCACCTTGACGGGGCCGGCTGGCGAGCCGGTCATCGTGCTGCCCGCAGCGGCGGTGCATGGCGGTGATACCGTCTATCTGCGCAACGCCGACGGGCGCCTCGAACTTCGCGAGGTGACCGTGGCCTGGACACAGTCGGGCGAGAGCGTGATCGCCGCGGGCATCACCGCTGGCGACGAGGTGATCCTCGACGACATCGTGCCCGCATTGCCCGGGTTGCGCGTGGTCGTGGCGGAGCCACCCGAATGATCGCCTGGTTCGTTCGTCACCCGACCGCGGCCAACCTTCTGCTGGTTCTCATCGTGGCGGCGGGCATCATGGCCGCCCCGACCCTCAAGCGCGAGACCTTTCCTGATTTCCGCGACACCGAGGCCGAGATTTCCGTGATCTATCGCGGCGCCACGGCCACCGAGGTGGAGGACGCGATCTGTCGCCGCATCTGGGACGCGGTGGACGCCGTCGAACACCTGCAGGAACTGACCTGCACCGCACAGGAAAACGTTGCCCGCGCCGTGGCGACCATGGCGCCGGGCGGGGATGCGGGCCGCTTTGTCACCGATCTGCGCACCGAGATTTCGGCCGTCGACGATTTCCCCGAAGAGGCCGACCCGGCCATCGTGCGGCAATTGCACCGCTCGGATGCCGTGGCCTCGGTGGCCGTGGCCGGTGACATGCCGCCCGCGCAGCTCGAACTCTATGCCGCGGACCTGCAGGACAGGCTCGCCGCGCTGCCGGATGTTGCAGAGGTCGGCATGACCGGGTTTGGCGAACGTCAATACCGGATCACGGTGGTCCGCGCCGTGCTGCTGCAGCACGGGCTGACCGTCTCGGATCTCGCCACCCGGATCAGCGCGCAAAGCCTTGACCGCCCCCTCGGCAGCCTCGAGACCGGCGCCCGGGACATATCCCTGCGCCTCGCCGAGGAGCGCCGCAGCCCCGAGGCACTGGCCCGCATCGTCGTCCTGTCGCGGCCCAACGGGGCGGAACTGACCCTCGGGCAGATCGCCTCGATCGAGGAGACCTACACCCCCGAGGAGGAGCGCGCCTATCTCGACGGGCAGCGGGCCGCGTTCCTGCAGGTCGATAAGTCCCTTGGGTCGGACGCCTTGCGGGTCTTCGACGCGGTGCAGGCGCTGGTCACCGCGGAACGCGACCGCCTGCCGCCGGCAATCCGCATCGAGGTTGTCCAGGACATGACCAGCATCGTGCGCGACCGTCTGACGATGCTGGTCCAGAACGGGGTGATCGGGCTGATCCTCGTGGTCGGTGTGATGAGCCTGTTCTTTCGTCCCGGCTATGCGATCTGGGCCGCGCTCGGGCTGCCGGTCGCCTTCCTGGGGGCTTTCGTCGTGATGGCCGTGACCGGGCTGTCGCTCAACATGATCACGCTGGTCGCGCTGCTCATGGCCATCGGGATCGTCATGGACGATTCCATCGTGATCTCGGATGCCATCGCGGATGAGGCCCGAAACGGCGCTTCGCGGATCGAGGCCGCGATCGCGGGAACGAGACGTGTCTTGCCGGGGGTGCTGTCCTCTTTTGCGACCACCGTGGCGATCTTCGCGCCGCTGTCGTTCCTGTCGGGAGATCTGGGCGCGGTGCTCGAGGTGCTGCCCGTGGTCCTGATCGCTGCCCTCGCCGCGAGCCTGATCGAGGCTTTCTGGGTCTTGCCGCATCATCTGTCGCACGGGCTGAAATCGGCAGAGCGCCCGCAATCGAGGTTTCGCGCCGGGTTCGAGCGGGGCTTCGACCGGATACGCGACCGCGGGCTTGGCCGCCTCGTCGACGCGGCCGTGACATGGCGGTATCTGGTGACCGGCCTGACGCTGGCCGCGATGATCGTGACCGTCGGCCTGCTGCGCGGCGGGCACGTGCAGCGCGAGGCCTTGCCCGATATCGACGGGGACGTGCTGGAGGCGCGCATCCTCATGCCGCAGGGCACGCCGTTGCAACGAACCGAAGAGGTCGCGGCCCGCGTCACGGCGGCCCTGGACGTGGTCGACCAGAGGCTGTCGCCGATGCAGCCCGAAGGCGCGGCACTGGTCCAAACGGTTCAGACCATCTTCAACAGGAACGCCAGCGCCGGAGAGGCCGGCCCGCATGTCGCGACGATATCGGCTGATCTGCTGGGCGCAGAGCGGCGCGCGACCACCCTCGACGAACTGATCGCCGCGTGGCGCGCGGAAATCGGCAAGGTACCCGGCGCGATCGCAATCACCCTGACCGAGCCGGGCATCGGCCCGCAGGGCAGGGCCGTCGAGATCCGTCTTTCCGGATCGGACCTGCGCGCTCTCGAACAGGCCGGAAACCGGTTGGTGGCCGAGCTCGAGACCTATGACGGTGTCTACAATGCCATGCACGATCTGCGCCCGGGGCGCCCCGAATTGCGCCTGACACTGGCCGATGGCGCCACCGGTCTGGGGCTGACGGGGCGCGATCTTGCCGACCAGGTGGGGGCCGCCTTCCTCGGCCGGATCGTCATGACGGTGCAGGACGGCGACATCGCCCATGAGATCGAGATCGAACAGGCCCTGACGGATCGCAGCACGCTGGAAGATCTGACCACCTTCGAGATACGCCTGCCCGACGGCACGCGCACACCGCTCGCCACGATCGCGCGGATCGACGAGGGCCGGGGCTGGGGCAGCATCGCCCATGTCGATGGCAGGCGCACCGTGACGATCGCCGCCGATGTGGACGGGCGCATCAGCAATGCCGATGCCATCGTCAGCGATGTGACCACCGGGTTTTTGCCGGATCTTGCCCGCGAATTCCCGGATGTCTCCGTCGCCATCGAAGGCCAGAACGCGAATTCCGCCGAAACCATGGGGTCCATCCTTCGCGGGTTCCTGATCGGGCTGGTGGGGATCTATGTCGTCCTGTCCTTCCAGTTCCGCAGTTATGTCGAGCCGGTCATCGTCATGCTGACAATTCCGCTGGCTCTGGTGGGTGTGGTTCTGGGGCATCTGCTGATGGGCTACAACATCTCGATGCCGTCGATCATGGGGGCGGCATCGCTGGCCGGGATCGTGGTCAACAACGCCATTCTTCTGGTGCAGGTGATCAAGCGCCGCATCGGCGAGGGAACCCTTGCAACCGAGGCCGCCGGACTGGCCAGCCGCGATCGCTTTCGGCCCATCGTGGTCTCGGTCTCGACCACGCTCATGGGCCTCGCGCCCTTGCTGCTGGAAACCAGCACGCAGGCGCAGACGGTAAAACCGTTGGTGATCTCGGTGGTCTTCGGTCTGTTCAGTGCAACCGTGCTGGTCCTGCTGGTCCTGCCCGCCTTCTACGCCATCCTCGATGATCTCCGGCCAAGCCGCCGATCGCAGGAGACATGAAACCAGAACGCGTGGGCGCGGCACGTACTGGCCGATCAAGAACGTCTCCGACGATTTTCTCATGCTTTCGAGGATCCGCCAGAAACGCGGTAGGGGCTTTCCGGGGGAGAGAGCCCGATCGATCCCTACCTATGCAACAGCGATAGCGAGACAGCGCGCTTAGTGCCCGATTTCAACCGGGCTGGAAAAGGTGGCTCAGGCCTTCCGCAAGGCACTGCAATAGAGGTCTGGTTCCACGACGAGGCGCGCGTAGGTCGGGAATGCAAGATCACGCGCCGGTGGGCGACACGCGGAACACGCCCCTCGGCGCCGCATGATCAGCGCACCATCTCAAGCCATGTCTTCGGGGCTATCTGCCCGGCCCTGGGCAAGGGCGAAGGGCTTGTCCTGGCGGTCTGCAATACCGACGCGATGACCCTGCATCTTGCCGAAATCGCCCGAACCGTGGCGCCGGGTGCCCATGCCGTCGTGCTCATGGATCGGGCCGGTTGGCATATGACCGGCGCGCTCGTCATGCCCGAAAATATCTGCGTCCTCCCGCTGACGGCCAAATGTTCCGGAACTCGACGCCGTCGAAAACATCTGGCAATTCATGCGCGATAATTGGCGCTCCAACCGCATCTTCGAGTCCTATGATGAGATCCTCGATCATTGCTGTGCCGCGTGGAACAAACTGACCAGCCAGCCCGACCGCATCGCCTCCATCGGATGCCGCCAATAGGCACAAGAGTTCTGATCCGTGCAGGTTGGTATAAGGGCAGTCACGCATCACGCGTGACTTCCGCAACCACGCCGCCTGACATTTTCGATGAACGAAACTGTCCTGAAGGTCATGCGGACCGATCTCAGTCCCGGTCAAGATTCAGGATGCACGGGAATACGTCATACGATCCGGAACGTGTTGGTCGAATTCGGCGGCGATCATGCGCGTCAGTGGTCGGCCCTTCTGCGTGATTTCGAGCTGATGCTTCTGCAGTCGCACGACCCCGTCATACTTGGCGGCGATGCGGGTGAGGGTGTCCGAAAGGGTCTTGGCGCGCGGTCCGCATTCCGCCTGAAGAGCGTCAAGATCGATCATGAAGTCACACATCAGGAGTTCAATGGCGCGTGCGCGCAGCCGGTCCTCGTCGGTCAGGGCATAGCCCCGCGATCCGGCGAACCCACCCGCCTCGATCCGCTGGATATAGGCCGCCGTCGCAGGGGCATTCTGCACATAGCCCGCCGGAAAGCGCGAGATCGATGAGGCCCCGAGACCGATCAGTGTCTGACAGGTATCCGCTGTGTAGCCTTGGAAATTGCGCCGTAGCCGCCCGGTTCTGAGGGCCGTGTCGAGCGCGTCGCCCGGGCGGGCGAAGTGATCTATGCCGATCGCCGTCAGCCCGGCTTCGGCGAATTGCGCCGCGGCGAGGGTCGCAAGCCGGTAGCGCGCCATGTCATCGGGCAGCGCAGCCTCGTCGATCAGCTTTTGTCGCCTGGACACCCAGGGCACATGCGCATAGCCGAAGAGGGCCACCCGATCCGGTGCAAAGCTGCGCACCTTGGCGATTGTATCGGTGATCCGCTCCGGTGTCTGATGCGGCAGCCCGTAGACGAGATCGGTGTTCAGCGACGTGATCCCGGCCGCGCGCAAGTCATCGACGCAGGCTTGCGTGACGTCGAACGGTTGAATCCGGCCGATCGCGGCCTGCACCTCGGGGTCGAAATCCTGAATGCCGATGGAGGCGCGGGTCATGCCCTCGGCGGCAAGCGCCTCGATCTTGGCGCGATCGACCATCGTCGGGTCGATCTCGACAGAGAATTCGAACCCGTCCTCCGGCGGAAACACCGCGCGGATCGCGCGCGCCAGGCGATGGATCAGCGGCGGCGGCAGGATCGTCGGCGTGCCGCCGCCCCAATGCAGCCGCCCCATGCGAAGCCCGGCAGGCACCGTGCGCCGCATCAGATCAAGCTCCGCCTCAAGTGTGGCGATATAGGCCTCGACCGGGCCGAGCGTCCGGGTCCCCTGGGTGTGGCAGGCGCAGAACCAGCACAGGCGTTCGCAAAACGGGATGTGGATGTAGACCGACACAGGCACATCCGGATCGAGACCGTGGAGTGCCTCCTGCTGAAACTCTGCCCCGGTCTGCGGTGTGAAGACCGCCGCCGTCGGATATGACGTGTAGCGCGGCACGCGCGCGTCGAAGAGGCCAAGCTCTCTGAGGGTCTGAATATGTTCCATAACTTTATCTTGCGGCCGGAACGACAACACGACTTTGTTGCAGATCAAACTGGTCGCGGAAATTTGCGTCCATCTGGCCCACGAAAAATGACCCGCTGGTGTCGGCAGTATTAGAGTGCGCCGGAGAACAAGATCAGCAACGCAGATGCCGAGGCAGATCCGCAGGTAGCCCGCAGTTCATCTGCAAAAGGTAGAGAATCGGCTATGCATTGCGCAAGCGCAAAGTCTCTATTCCGCGAGCATGGGAAAGCGATCCGTCGCATAGCGCGCATGACAGGCGGTGCAGGCCTCGATCATTCGACCGAATTCCGCAAGCTGCAAATCGCTGTCACCATCGCGTGCCGCTTTGGCAAGCCCTGCTGCAAGGTTATGAAAGGCCCGATCTTGCGCCACGAAATCGTCCGGCACCGCAGCCATCAGAGCCTGCTTGTCCTGTGGCGTCATTTCCTGCTTAAGGATAAAACTGTCATGGATATTCTGTGCAAGCTCTGCGACACGCGCGTCATTGCCGGCAATCAGTGCCGACAAGATCTCCCGGCTGGCGTCTTCGACGGCGCGCATTTCCGTGCGCAGCAGATCCTGAAGTTTCGGCGTGAGGTTCGGAGAAACCGGTTGCGTCTCCTGTGCCTCCGCCAACGGCCCGGTCAGGGAACCGGCGACCACCGCCAAACAGGCGAGAATGATGTGACGGAACGTCCTCTTTCTGGTACATTTTGTCATGTGGCGCGTCCTTGTTCCTGATCCTTGCATCGATCCGGTCCGGTTGCCGGTTCGGCGCAGCGGCATGCCGAACCCCTTGAAGAGCCTTGTCTTGCGAATTTCGCGACGCCCCGCGACCAGAAGACGGTGTTCCGAGCACCGTCGCGAAAGTAATGACCGGATGATGAATGACTGCGCCCGTCCATTACAAGCGCTCCCGAGATGCCTGCAACATGACCGCACCCGCTCACATGCTCAGAAAATCCGGGAGCCGAAGGGGCATCCAAAACATGCATGCCGATTCACACCGCACGATTCATGAGGACATGCTCAGGCATCCGCGAGCCGTGCGCGCACCATGTCCAAAACCCAGTCGGCAAGCGCGCCGCGCTTGGGTGGCAGGTGAATGGCGAGCCCCTCGGCGAAGTCCTCGAACGCCTTCCGGTTCAGCGCATTGACACCGACAAGAACGGGCAGGTCCATGTCAACGGCCTGGGCGATCACGGCCCGGAACCCCCGCCCCTCTGCTTCATGCTTTCCGAACTTGTTGATGATGAGCAGATCGGCACCGGCGGCAAGACGAGACTCGACCAGCCCGACCGCGACCTCGAGAGCCGCTGGATCGAGCCGGCAGCCGCGTGCGGACGGGCCGAGGCTCTGGCTGATGCGCAGGACAGGGCCATCGGGCAGAACGCGGACATCCATGTCGCACGGGCCTTCATCCGCAGGCTCGGTGTTGATCTGGACGGTGCCGCAGCACCGCAAACCCCGGTTGGAGAGGTTCGCGGCGAGCCCTTCGAGGATCAGGTCCGTGTTACCGCGCCCCGGTGCAATGGTATAGGCAAGCGTCATATCAAGGGTCCTTACATTTGCCGCAAGGGCTGGAAATCGACGAGCGCGCCGGCTGGCAGATCCTCGACCTCGGCGGGCAGGAAGATCAGGCCGTCGGCGCGCGGCAGCCCACCGACGCGGCCCGAATGGATGGCATCGTCGAAGGTGACGATCTCGCGGCCCGCGGCGTCGAACCCGACGCGTGTCGCAAGACGCAGCTCACACCGCCCCGGCTTGCGGCCGAGGCGCCGCGCGGTGACCGCATGGCGGCGGGCCGGTCCGCCCGCCGTTTCGCCTGTCAGTGCCCTGGCCAGAGCTGTGCCGAAAACCTGCCAGGTGACGAAGGCCGATAGCGGATTGCCCGGCAGGCCAAGCCATACCGCATTCCCGAGGCGCCCGAACGACACCGGCTTGCCGGGCTTGATCGCGACACCGCTGAAAAGGAGCTCCGCCCCGAGGCGCGCCAGCGCCGGTTTCACATGATCCGCGTCGCCGACCGAGATCCCGCCGGTGGTGACGACCAGATCGGCATGGGCGGCCATGTCGGCCAGTTGGCGGGTGAGGCCCTCGGGATTGTCGGCGCCCTGACCTGTCGCGACCAGATCGAGCCCCGCCCGGGTCAGGGCGGCGGCCAGCATCGGCGTGTTGACGTCCCAGATCTGCGCATCCGACCGAGCCGCCCCCACGTTGCGGACCTCGTCGCCGGTGACCAGCAGTGCGACGCGCGGGCGCGGGCGAACGCGCACGACCCCGGCACCTGCGGCGGCGCAGGCGGCGATCTCTGGCGGGCCAAGGCGGCATCCGGCGTCGAGTACGCGGGTGCCGGCCCCCATGTCGCTGCCGGCGCGTCTGATATTCGACCCTGCCGCGGGGCGCGCGTCGAGGCGGATGTGATCCCCGTCGCGGGTGACGGCTTCCTGCATCACCACGGCATCGGCACCGTCGGGGATCGGGGCACCGGTGAGGATGCGGGCCGCCGCGACGCCGCAGAGAGGGTCCGGCGCGCCCTGACCCGCCTGGATGCGCTGCACGACCGGCAGCAGCCACGGACCGCGTCCCGTCAGGGCAGACGTCATGACCGCGTAGCCATCCATCGCCGCGTTGTCGAAAGGCGGCGCCATGCATTGCGAATACACCGTTTGGGCGAGGATACGATCCGACGCCTCGGCCAGGGCGACCGCCTGTGTGCCGTCAGCCGGAGGCACATGGGCCGCGATGACGGCCAGCGCCTGATCGATTGTGATCAACGTCTTCGCCACATCCCGGGCGTCGCAGCCGCATCCCGAAGGTGCGATGGCATGATGGATCGTCATTGTGATGTCTTCCCTTCGAAATGCCCCGGCCCCAGACTGCAATCGAGGTCGCGAAGACGGCCGTCCTTCAACCCGTAGATCAAACCATGCACGCGGAGATCCGCACCGCCGGCCCATGCCTTTTGCAGGATCGGGGTCTCTGCCACGCGGCGCACGCCTTCGACGACGTTGAATTCGGCCAGCCGGTCGCGCCGATGCTCCATATCGGCTTCCCTGCCGAGGTCGACGGCATAGGCGCGCGCCAGCCGCCGGATCGGTTCCAGCCAGTGATCGGCCAACCCGTGCGGCAGGGTCTCTGTCGCGGCCTTGACGCCACCGCATCCGTAATGGCCGCAGACGATGATTTCGCGCACGGCCAGCGCCTCGACGGCGAATTCCAGCGCCGAAAGCAGGTTCATATCCGACGAATGCACCACGTTGGCCACGTTGCGGTGGACGAAGACCTCACCGGGATCGAGCCCGGCGACCACGTTCGCCGGCACCCGGCTGTCCGAACAGCCGATCCAGAAGAATTCTGGGGCCTGCTGGGCGGCAAGGCGGATGAAATATGCGGGGTCCTGCGATGTTTGCTGCGCGGACCAGTCGCGGTTGCGCGACAGAAGGTCAGAAAGCATACGGATCCTCCGGTTCCGGGGTGATCCCGCGCCGCGCCTGCATGCGCAGGGACAGGCTTTGCAGATCGCGGGGGGTGAGCCGGGCGCGGGCCAGCGGCAGAAGAATGGCCTTGACCGCGATCACGTGCCGGCGGGTGTGACGCGTGAAGCGGGCCAGGCAGTCAGCCTCGGGCGCGGTCGGCACGCGCCCGGCCTCGAGGCATGCGCCGAGGATCTCGCGCACCTTCGGCAAACAGTCGCGCACCGCATCGAGGTCGGTCCCGATCCGGTCCAATGCCCGCGCGATGTCATCCTCGGGCGGGCAGCGGCGGCGCAGCAGCGGAAAGAGGTCGTCGGTCTCGTCGCGCAGATGCGCGGCGAGATCGGCGTCGAGAAAGCGCAGCTCCTGCCCTGCCCGGTCGGGGTCCGGCGTTCGGGCCCTCGCGACGCTGTCGAGAGCGTCGCAGATCTCGCGCATGCGGGCCTGGTCCCGGGAGATGACTGCGAGCGGGCAGGCCCAGTGGGCGGGGCCGGTCGGGCCCAGAGGTTTTCCAGGCGAACTTGGATCTCGGGTCGTGGCTGCCATGACCGGCCCTTTCGCGGGGTTCAGATCGGGTCGAGGGTCGCGCCCTGGATGTCGCTTTGGTCGGCGAGGGCGGCGATGAAGGCGCGCGAGGCGGCGGTCCAGGCGGCCTTTTCCAACGCCTGCGCAATTTTCGGCGCGACCGTCTCGGAGGGCAGCACCGCCCCGGGGGCGACCGCGTTCAGCCGGATGATGTGCCAGCCGTGGCGCGTCTGGACGGGTTCCGGCGTGACGGTTTCCGCCGTCAACCCGCGCAGTGCGGCCTCGAATTCCGGCACTGTGTCGCCGGGGCCAAGCTGGCCGAGCGCGCCACCCGCGGATTTCGACCCGCATTCGCTTTCGCGCGCGGCCAGTGCCGCGAACCCCTTGGCGTCCCCGTCGAGCCGCGCGAGCAGCGCCTCGGCGCGGGACCGGGCGGCGGCGCTGCCCTCCTCGTCGCGCGGATCGCAGGCACACAGGATATGCGACACGTCCCACAGCGGCGCCGTGCGGAAGCGCTCGGGATCGCGCGCCCATTCCGCGTGGATCTGCGCCTCGGTCACTTCCGCTGGCTCGACCGCCTCTTCGAGCAATGTCCGGATCGTCGCCTCGTCCTCGGTCTCGAACCGGCCGGGGGCCAGTTCCTGCACCTCGGCCTGCAGGCCCCGACGGGCCGCTTCCTGCAGCAGCAGGGCGCGGATGGTCAGCGCCTGGGCGGCCTTGCGCCAGGCGATGCCGGGCTTGCCCGCGGGGCCGGGATGGTTCTGGGCCTCGGCCGCGATGGCGGCCGGGGCGATGGTTTCACCATTGACGACGACGTCGGGAAAAAGGGCGTTCATCAGGCTCACTCCGCCGGGGTCGTCGTGATCGAGGGGCCCTTCGCCGCCTCGGCGGCGTCATGGGCGCGGCGGCGGTCCTCCAGCGGGCGGTTGCGCCGCGAGCGCACGATCTGGTAGCCGGGGCGCAGGGTGACGTAGCGGATCGGGATCGACAGCATATGCACCAGCCGTGTGAACGGGAACAGCGCCACGATCACCATGCCCAGCACGATATGCACCTTGTAGAGCCAGTGCACGTTCACGACCTCGGCCCATGCGTTGAGCTGAAGGGTCATCACGCTTTGCGACCATGTCATGAACAGCACCATCTTGCCGCCATCCATATGCTCCAGCGTCAGGACGATCGTGCCCATGCCGATGACGATCTGCAGCCACAGGATCGCGAGGATGCCGATATCGGCATAGCTGGAATTAACGCGGATGCGGGGATCGAACAGCCGCCGGTGCAGCAGCATGCTGGCGCCCACGAAGGCCGCGAGCCCGGCCGTCCCGCCGAGGATCACCGCCACCCACTGCTTGAACCCGTAGCTGATGCCGAGGGCATCGAGCACCCAGATCGGCGTGAAGAGCCCGATCAGGTGACCGAAGAACAGCACGATGATGCCCACGTGAAACAGGATCGAGCCCCACATCAGCTGCTTGCGCCGCAAAAGCTGGCTGGAGGAGGATTTCCAGGTGAAGGGATCACGCTCGTAGCGCGCGATGGTCCCGATCAGCGCGACGGCCAGAACCGCATAGGGCAGGATGCCGAAGATCAGGTAGTTGATATCGAAATTTCCGAACATGTCATCTGCTCCTATTCAGCGGCATGCGAGGCACGCTTCGTGCCGGGCGTCGCGGGTTTGGGGTCCATCTGCGCGAGCATGTCGCGCACCTGCGGGCAGCCCGCATTCGGATCGGGGCCGAAGGTGACCTCGGCCTCTTCCCAGACGGCATCGAGCGCCTCGAGGTCGGTGGGATCGTCGTCGGGCTCTGCCAGAAGTTCCGCGACCGCCTCGCTGTCGGCCTGCCCATGCGCAAGCTGGATCAGCGCCGGGAAAAGCGG
>NZ_JBAPKY010000029.1:0-49774 GCF_037083785.1 Roseovarius sp. D22-M7 | reverse complement strand
CGCCGGCCATCCGAAAAACCGGATCGACGAACTCCTCCCTTGGAACTTCCAGACGTCAAGCTGAAAAGCCCGTGGGGCCCAGCTGGCGCTTACGTCTCACCGTCGCCGCGACGTTCTCGGGCAGGCGGTCATTCTCTGCGGCCCATGCGAAAAGCGATCTCACGGCGGACAGGTAAATGTCGCTCACGCTCTTGGCCGATAGATCGGTCATCAGATGATCACGCCACCCCAGCAGGTCTTTTTTCGTCACCCTTCGAGCGTCGTCATGTTTCAAGAACTTGCGCAGGTTCTCGATCACAGGACGCGCGCGCTTGCCACCGTCGCGCATGAAACCGGCCTGTACGCGGCTCTGCACATAGTCGGCCCACAGGCGCTTGAGACTGACCGGCGCAGGGGCAGCATCAGGGGGCTGGGCGTTCTTGATGATCGGGGCGCTAGGGGTGCCGGTGAAATCGCCCTCGTCGCGCTCTGCCACCCGTTCCAGCGCCTCTAGCTCTGCACTGCAAAGGGCACGGGCGATGGTGCGCCATTCATTGCTGCCGGGTGCTGCATCCAGATTGCCAGCAGCGCGGAAACGCTCGATTTGCGCGCCGACCAGATCAGCTAGCTGGGCATCACTTGCCTTGCCTGCAATCGCCTCGCGCAGTTGCTGCACCAGGAGGTCATCAATGCCCACCGATGGCCAGCGTGGGTCATTGCGTAGCTCATCATCGAAGGCCAGCCGCTGCATGTAATGGCACATGGCGATCTGGTCTGGTGCCAGAGGATACCGGGCTGGAGCGGTCTGCGGACGCCCTGCCCCGGCCTTCTGTTCGGCAATGGCGATCTGGTGTTGAAGCTGTGCCACCGCACCGGGCAAGAGTTTGACCGCCTGCCGGTAGTCACCGCCCAGAGGGCTGCGAAGCTCGGTCTTGCCGACGATTCCACGAAGGTCTTTCGGCACTACCAGCCGGGCATGGTAGCGCCCACTGCGGTTCACCATATTCCTGATCTTGCCTGCCATGCCAATCACCGTTTGTAACCAAGGTTGTAACGACAGAATGGCCAAAAGCCTTTGTTTGCAAGGGGTTTGTTTGATCTCAAAGGGTTAGAGTGGTGCGGGTGGAGGGATTTGAACCCCCACGCCTTGCGGCGCCAGAACCTAAATCTGGTGCGTCTACCAATTCCGCCACACCCGCATCGGGGTGCCGTGATGATCACCCTCGGGCCGGGATAGCAAACCAAGCGTGGCGATGCGAGGGGAAAACGCCGGGCGGGGGCGGCTCAGCCGCCCTGACGCGGCGCCTCGGGCATGCCCGCGCGAACGCGCTGACAGGCCGCCACGGCGAGCGTCTTGCGATCACCGAACTCGGCCACGTCGAGCGGCGCGTGGTAGACGACCCGCACCTCGCCCTGCCGCGACGCGCCCAAAACCTGCCACACGTGAGCGCCAAAGCTCATGTCGCCCCACCAGCCGTAAAAGCGCGGGTCCTGATCGTCGGGCGCGCGATACACGACGGTGACCGGCTGCACCTGCATCGCCTGCACTCCAGGAACGTCGAAGAACGCCTGAAAAAGCGTTGACTTGAATGACAGAACCCGCATTCCGTCGGTCGAGCTGCCCTCGGGGAAGAACAGCAGCCTGTGCCCGGCGCCAAGCCGCTTTGCGAAGAGCGCGGTCTGCGCCCGGGCGTCGCGCGCGTCGCGGGTGATGAACACCGTGCCGACAAGCCGCGCGAGCGCGCCGATCCCGGGCCAGCGGGCCACCTCGGACTTGGCGACGAAATAGACCCGGCTGCGGGCGTTGAGCGCGAAGATGTCGAGCCACGAGACATGGTTGGACACCACCGCGCCCGGCCCCGTCATCGGCGTGCCCTGGGTGCGGTGGCGCAGCCCGAGGATCCGGAACCCCCCGCGACACACCCATTGCGTGATCCGCGGCGACCACGGCCGCCCGACACCGTAAAGCGGACGCTCGACCGCGCGCAGCGGCAGCGTCGCCAGAACCCCCGCGAAGATCACCGCGATCAGCGCACCGCCGCGCAGCAGCGCCCGCGGCGCGTGGCCGGGGCTGCGCCGGACGACCGGCGGCGGCTCGGTCGAGCGCCAGGTGACGCTCAACGCCGCGCGCCCTTGGCATAGATGGACCTGTGCCTTGCTGTCAGCCGCGCGGTGTCCATGATCAGGCAGACATCGGTGGTGTTGAACAGGCGGTCCACATAGGCCCCCTCGCCCACGTAGCCGCCAAGCCGCAGATAAGCCTTGATGAGCGGCGGCACCTGCCGCATCGCGCATCGAGGGTCGAGCGCGTCCTCGGCGACCAGGTCCATCCGCTGGAACTGCGCGGGCCGCGCACGCACCCGCATGTCCGGCGGCGCGAGATAGCGGTGATGCAGCAGCGACAGCGGCGCGGCAATCGTCGCATGATCGGTGCCGTGAAAGCTGGCGACGCCGAACAGGATCTCGATCCCGTGCGTCGCCACGTAATCGGCCACCCCTTGCCAAAGGTGATACATGCCCGGCCCGCCGCGATAGGGCCTGGCGAGGCAGGACCGGCCAAGCTCCATCAACGTACGCCCGGATCGGTGCAGCGGCGCGAGGTCGTACTCGTCCTCGGAATAGAACTGACCGGCCGCTTGCGCCTGATCGCCGCGCAGCAGGCGGTAGACCCCCACGACCGCGGCACCGCGCGCGTCATCGACAAGCAACAGATGGTCGAAGAAGGCGTCGAAGCGGTCTCGCTCCAGCCGGGCCGCGTGATCGACCATCGGCCCGTCGCTGCCAAGCTCGGCGACGAACACCTCGTAGCGCAGGCCTTGCGCGTCGCGCAGCTCTGATTCGGTCTCGGCAAGCTTGACACGGAACTGGGGGGCGGCGGCGGTCATCGGCCTCGTCTCTGCGCTCGGGACTGCGCTTGGCGCGGTTCTAGGCAACGCCCGCGCAAAGTGCAACGCCGCGCACGTCATGGGGTTGGCGGATCTTAACGATTTGATAACCTCGCTCAGGGATCAATGACGGGCAGAAGCTCTACCCGTCCGCCGTCGATCACCACCTTGCCCTCTTCGCGAAAGTTGACCGTAATACGCCCGCCGATATTGGATTGCACCTGTCCGACGCCCCAGTCTGGCCGGTCCGGGTGTTCCACCAGCATCCCGGGCTCCAAGATCGAATTCATGTCCGTCATGCCACCCCCAGTCTGGAGACCCGAAACCATGCCGCAGGCCGACCCCGCGCTCGAGTTGATGATAGGCTCGCGCATCTGTCACGATCTGGCAAGCCCCCTTGGCGCCGTCGCCAACGGTCTGGAATTGCTCACGCTTTCGGGCATGGGCGACAGCGAGGAACTGGCGCTGGTGCAAGACAGCCTGCGCGGGGCGATGGCAACGCTGGATCTTTCGCGCCTCGCCTTCGGGCGGACGGGCACCGGCGAAAGCCTCGGGGCGGCGACCCTGCACGAGATCGCGGCGGGCCACTACGCGGGCAAGCCGCGCCTGACGCTGGACTGGCAGCTTGCGGATGCACAGCCGCGGGCGCGCGCGCAGATCGTGATGCTCGCCTGTCTTTGCGCTGAACAGGCCGTGCCGCGTGGCGGGCGCCTGGTCGTCGCGGGCGACGCGACCGGGGCGCGGATCACCGCGCAGGGCACGCCGCCGGTGCCCGATCACGCCCTCTGGGCCGGGGTCACCGGCGCGGCCGCCCTGCCGGACCCCGATCCGCGCCAGGCGCATTTTCACATGCTGCGCCACTGCCTCGATGCGCAGGGGCTCGCGCTCACGACGCGGGCCGACCCGGACGCGTTCACTGTCACGGTCTAGCCACGCGTCGTCCCGTCGCCCACGACGAGGTACTTGAAGCTTGTCAACTGCGCCGCGCCCACCGGCCCGCGCGCATGCATCTTGCCGGTCGCGATGCCGATCTCGGCGCCCATGCCGAACTCTCCGCCATCGGCGAACTGCGTGGACGCGTTGTGCATCAGGATCGCACTGTCGAGCCGGGCGAAGAACCGACGTGCCGCCGCCGCATCCTCGGTCAGGATGCAGTCGGTGTGATCCGAGCCGTAACGCCGGATATGGGCGATCGCCGCATCGATATCCTCGACCACCTTCGCGGCGATGATGCTGTCGAGATATTCGCGCCCCCAATCCTCGGGGCCGGCGGGCACCGTTCCGGCAATCCCGCTCAGCACCCCCTCCGCGCGCACCTCGACACCCGCCCCGATCAGCGCCGCGATCACGTCTCGGCCAATCGTCTCGGCGACATCGCGGTGAACCAGCAGGCATTCGGCCGCGCCGCAGATGCCCGTACGCCGCGTCTTTGCGTCGAGAACCACGCGCAGGGCTTTCCCGGCATCGGCGGCCTTGTCGATATAGACATGCACGATGCCCTCGAGATGGGCGAAGACCGGCACCCGCGCCTCGCGCTGCACCAGCCCCACAAGGCCCTTGCCGCCGCGCGGCACGATCACGTCGATCGTGTCTGTCATGGTCAGCATCTCCTGCACAGCGGCACGGTCGCGGGTCGGCACGCGCTGGATGGCATCCTCGGACAGGTCTGCCGCGCGCAGGCCCCGCACCAGGCAGTCATGGATCGCAGCCGACGAATGAAAGCTTTCGGACCCGCCGCGCAGGATTACCGCGTTGCCGGATTTCAGGCACAGCGCGCCGGCATCGGCGGTGACGTTTGGGCGCGACTCAAAGATCACGCCAACCACGCCCAAAGGCGTGCGCACCCTGCGGATGTTCAGCCCCGAGGGCTGGTCCCAATCCGCCAGAACCTCGCCCACAGGATCGTCTTGGGCTGCCACCGCGCGCAGTCCGGCGACCATCCCCGCGACGCGGTCCTCGTCCAGCGTCAGCCTGTCCAGCATCGCCGCCGACAGCCCCTTGTCGCGGCCCAATGCGAGATCCTCGGCATTGGCGGCAAGGATCGCGGCGCGATCCTGCCAGACGGCCTCGGCCGCGGCCTCGATCGCACGGCGCTTGGTTGCGGGGTCGGCGACGGCCAGTTCGAACGCCGCGGCCCGCGCGCGCGCGCCGATATCGGCCATCAGCGCGGAAATATCCAGTTGATCCTTCATCGGCGCTGCCTCCCGGGCGTCTTGCGTCAGATTGCCATATCGTCGCGATGGATCAAGGGCCCGCGTGCCGGGTAGCCCAGCGCCGCCTCGATCTGGTCCGAACGCAGGCGCCTGATCCGCTCGGCATCCTGCGAATCGTAGCGGGTCAGCCCTTGGCCCAGCACATGGCCCGTCTCGTCGGCCATCTCGACCGGATCGCCGCGTCCGAAGCGGCCGGCGACCTGCGCCACGCCGGCGGGCAGCAGGCTGCTGCCGCGGGTCAGCGCGCCGGCCGCACCCGCATCGACGGTGAACCGGCCCTTGGGCTTCATCGCGGCGATCCATGCCTTGCGTTTCTGCTGCGGATCGCCCTGCGCCAGGAACCACGTGGCCGGTGCGCCCTCCTCCAGCGCGCGGACGGGATGCAGGACGGCGCCATGCGTGATCGCCATGTCGCAGCCGCCGGCGGTCGCGGTGCGCGCCGCCATCAGCTTGGTCTTCATGCCGCCCTTGCTGAGGCCGGACCCGGCATCGCCAGCCATCGCCTCGATCTCGGGCGTGATCGTCTCGATCACGTCGAACCGGTGCGCGCCCGCATCCTCGGCCGGATTTGCGGAGTAGAACCCATCCACATCCGACAGAAGGATCAGCTGATCGGCACCCGCGGTGACCGCCACCTGCGCCGCCATCCGGTCATTGTCGCCGTAGCGGATCTCGTCGGTGGCGACGGTGTCGTTCTCGTTGACGATGGGCACCGCGCCAAGCCGCAGAAGCTGCTCCAGCGTGGCGCGTGCATTGAGGTAGCGGCGGCGGTCGGCGCTGTCCTCCAGCGTCACCAGCACCTGCGCCGACACGAGCGCGCGCTGCGCGAGCGCCTCGTCATAGGCCCGCGCCAGCCGGATCTGCCCGACCGCGGCCGCGGCCTGGCTCTGTTCCAGCGTCAGCGCCGTCGCCGGCAGCCCCAGCACTCCGCGCCCCAGCGCGATGGACCCCGACGACACCAGGATCACGTCAGTGCCGCGCGCGCGCAGATCCGCCACGTCCACGGCAAGCGAGGCGAGCCACTCGGCGCGTAGCCCGCCGGTGCCCGGATCCACCAGCAGCGACGAGCCGATCTTGATCACAAGCCGTTTCGCGGATCTCACGGTTGCCACGTCGTGTCAGCGTCCTCTGCCGCTTTCTGTTGTGCGTGATCGGCGTCGATCCGGGCGCGCAGGGCGCGCAGCACATCCGTGACGCCCTCGCCCGAGACCCCGGACATCAACATCACCGGCGTGCCGCAAGCCGCCTCGAGTTCCTCGCGCAGGAAATCCCGTTCCTCGGCATCCAGCGTGTCGATCTTGTTGAGCACGGTAAAGCGCGGCTTCGCCGCCAGCCCCTCGCCGTAGGCCTCGATTTCCTGCACGATGATCTCGTGATCGGCAACGATATCGCCCGAACTGCCATCCACCAGATGAAGAAGCGCCGCACACCGCTCGACATGGCCAAGGAACAGATCGCCCAGGCCCCGCCCCTCGGACGCGCCGTCGATGAGGCCGGGAATGTCGGCGACGACAAATTCCGACCCGTCGACACCGACGACACCCAGATTGGGGTGCAGCGTGGTGAACGGGTAATCCGCGATCTTCGGCCGCGCGTTCGAGGTGGCGGCAAGAAACGTCGACTTGCCCGCATTCGGCAGGCCAAGCAGCCCGACATCGGCGATCAGCTTCAGCCGCAGCCATATGGTGCGTTCCACGCCCGCCTGCCCGGCATTGGCACGGCGCGGCGCCTGGTTGGTCGAGGTCTTGAACTGCAGGTTGCCCCAGCCGCCATTTCCGCCCTGGGCGAGCTTCACGCGCTGGCCCAGCTCGGTCATGTCGGCGATCACGGTTTCCTCGTCTTCGTCGAGGATCTCGGTGCCAACCGGCACGCGCAGCACGATGTCGTCACCGGTAAAGCCGGTGCGTTGCTTTCCCATGCCGTGCTGGCCGTCCTGCGCGAAGAAATGCTGCTGGTAGCGAAAATCGATCAGCGTATTGAGACCCTCCACCGCCTCGACCCAGACCGATCCGCCATTGCCGCCATCGCCGCCATCCGGGCCGCCGAACTCGATGTATTTCTCGCGGCGAAAGCTGACACAGCCCGCCCCGCCGGCGCCCGAGCGGACATGAACCTTTGCGAGATCGAGAAATTTCATCGGGCGTCCTTTTGCAGAGGCGGCGCGCGCCTCAGGTCATCTTCTTGCTGTAGGTCCAGGTCGGGACGGTCGCGCCGCGCGCCACCGAATGGCTTTCGGCATCCCCGAGATACTGAAAACCGCAATTCGTCAAGACCCGGGCCGAGGCCGCGTTGTCCTGAAAGACACAGGCGAAGATTGCGCTTGCCTCGTGCGGATTGGCCGCGAGCAACGCCTCGACCGCCTCGGAGGCGATGCCGGTATTCCAGTAGGCGGGCGCCACCCAGTAGGAAATCTCGGACCGGCCGATATCGACGCGGTTGAGCGTCAGCAGGCCCATCACCTCGGACCGCCCGGACTTGGTGCCGTCCATGGCCCAGATATCCTCTGACCGGTCCTCGGCCTGCGCGCGCGCGATCAGCGCCTCGGTGCTGCCCGGCGGCAGCGGGTGCGGAATGTTGCACGTCTCGCGCGCCACGCGCACGTCGCCCGCATTGTAAGAGATCAGACCGGCATCGGATCGCCGCAGCGGCCGCAGGTCGAAACGCTCCGTGGCAATGACGGGTTGATCGATAATCGCTTCCATTTTCATGTGCTCCTCCTCCCGTACATCCGGTGTCACTGTCTCATCGACATGGGCATGCCCCGCCCCGTCGCAAGACCTTTGGCGTGCTGCGCACCGTCTCGTGACACCTCCGCGAACTCCCGGTCCGGCCATGAAACCGCGCAGAAACAACGAGGGGGACCGGCCTTGGCGCCGATCCCCCTCATGTCATTGACCTGTGCAAGGACGGCTTACTCGGCGGCCTCCGCCACTGGCAGGACCGAAATGAAAGTCCGGCCCTTGAGGCCCTTGTGATATTTCACGGCGCCCTCGGTCACTGCAAAAAGGGTGTGGTCCTTGCCCTGCCCCACGCCGGCACCCGGCCAGAACTTGTTGCCGCGCTGACGCACGATGATGTGGCCGGGGATCACGGCCTCGCCGCCGTATTTCTTGACGCCAAGGCGACGACCCGCAGAGTCGCGCCCGTTGCGGGAGGAACCGCCTGCTTTCTTGTGTGCCATCTCGTCTCTCCTTAGCCCTTGGTCAGGTCTTTGGCCTGGTCGATCCAGCCTTCCCGCTCGATCCGGCCCTTGAACGACAGTTTCTCGTCCATCTCGGCGACATCCGCATCGGTCCATGCCGCGATCTGCGCGAAGCTTGTCACGCCGGCGGCATGCAGCTTCTTTTCCAGCGCGGGCCCGACGCCCGACAGCTTCTTGAGGTCGTCCGCTCCGCCTGCGGCCGCGGGTTTGGACGACTTGGCCTTCGGTGCCGCATCCGTCGGTGCAGCCGCCCCGCCCGTGACGGTGCCGATGGCGGCCTTGACGCCCGAGGCGTCCGCGCCGCTCTCGAGGATCTCGGTGACCCGCACCAGCGTCAGCTTCTGCCGGTGCCCGCGCGTGCGCTGCGAGCCGTGCTTGCGGCGCCGCTTGACGAAGTTGATGACCTTGTCACCCTTGACCTGATCGACGACCTCGGCCTGCACGGCCGCCCCGTCGATGAAAGGCGCACCGATCACCGGCGTATCGCCGCCGATCATCAGGACATCGTTGAATTGAACTGTCTCTCCGGCATCCGCCGCAAGCTTTTCGACCCGGAGCATGTCACCCGACTGCACCTTGTACTGCTTGCCGCCGGTCTTGAGAACCGCGAACATGGACGTTTCCTTTTCTCTCCGCGCCCTGTGGTCCCCGACATCGTGTCGGGTGTTTCGACCCCTCGGGGTCACCTCGAACTGCGCACCCGTCACGGGTGAATATCCAATCAGCCCGTCATGCGGTCCATGACGGGAAACGCGTCCTTGCGACACCGCGCCGCGAAAGTCAAGAGGCGATGCAGGGCCAATGACCGGATTGCGCGCGGCTCAGTCGTGCCGGATCCGCGCCCGCAACCTGGCAAATCCACCGGGCGCGAGCACGAAGGACGCCAGGAACCCGGCGCCGAAGCCCGAGGCGTCGGCGACCCATGTCGCGGCGCCCCCGAAGAGCAGCCCGAAAATCAGTTGGAACCCGATCAGCACGCCGATCAGCAGGAAGGCCCGCGCCTGGTTGCTGCCAAGCTGCCCCAGCCGCAGCCAGATGATGTAGGTGAACGCGCCGATCAGGCCGTAGACGCCCGGAAACGCGCCGATCAGCCACTGGCTGTCGCGCACCACGAGGCCGTAGACGAGCGCGCCGGCCGCCGTGCTCAGCAGGAAAACCGTCAGCACCGCCCAGTGCCGGAACACCTCGCCCACGAATTTCCCCATCGCCAGCAGCAGCACGCCCGAGAACAGCGCATGCGTGAAGCTGGCATGCACGAAGGCGTAGGTCAGCACGCGGCGCAGATGCTCGAGCGGCCAGACGTCGTTCTGAAGCATCCAGCGCAGGATATCGCCATTGAACGCGTAATCCTCGATCGCGCCCGCGCGCCAGCCGATGGCCCCCGGCCCGCCGATGATCCCGCGCGCGCCCAGCAGGAACATCGCCTCGACACCGACGATCACCAGGAACAGCACGATGACGAAATGCGGCAGCGGGTTGAGCGGGCTGACATGCGGCTGATCTTGCACTTGGGGGTCTCCTTGACGGCGCAGTGCGGCATGGGTAAGCGAGACGTTCAGATAAATCCACCACGGAGTCGCGACATGACCGAGATGACCGGGGCGGCCTTCCCCCCGCGGGTGTTTTCGGGCATCCAGCCCTCGGGCAACCTGCATCTTGGCAATTACCTCGGCGCGCTGAAACGCTTTGCCGAGGCGCAGGATCGCGGGGTCGAGACGCTGTATTGCATGGTCGACCTGCACGCCGTCACGGTCTGGCAGGACCCCGCAGACCTGCGCCGCGCGACGCGCGAGCTGGCCGCCGGGTTTCTCGCCTCGGGGCTCGATCCCGCGCGCTCGATTCTCTTCAACCAGAGCCAGGTGGCCGAGCACACGCAGCTGGCCTGGGTGTTCAACTGCGTGGCGCGGATGGGCTGGCTGCAGCGGATGACGCAGTTCAAGGACAAGGCCGGCAAGAACGCGCAGAACGCGTCATTGGGGCTGTTCGCCTACCCCGCGCTGATGGCCGCCGACATCCTCGCCTATCACGCCACGCATGTGCCGGTGGGCGAAGACCAGAAGCAGCATATCGAGCTGACCCGCAACATCGCGATCAAGTTCAACACCGATTTCGCGGTGGATTTCTTCCCCGTCCCCGAACCGGTGATCGAGGGGACGGGCACCCGCGTCATGAGCCTGCGCGACGGCGAGAAAAAGATGTCGAAATCCGACGTCTCGGACATGAGCCGCATCAACCTGACCGACGATGCCGACACCATCGCGCGCAAGATCCGCCGCGCCAAGACCGACCCCGAGCCGCTGCCCTCAGAGGCCAAGGGGCTCAAGGACCGCCCCGAGGCGCGCAACCTCGTGAACATCTATGCCGCGCTCGCCGATCTGAGCGTGGACGCGGTGATGCAGGAGTGGGGCGGCCGGCCATTCTCGGAATTCAAGCCGCAGCTCGCCGATCTGGCGGTCGAACAGCTCGGCCCGATCTCGGCCGAGATGGCCCGGCTGATGCAGGACGTGACCGAGATCGACCGCATCCTCGGCGATGGCGCGGACCGCGCGCGCGCCATCGCGGCACCGATCCTGCGCCGGACCTACGACATCATGGGCATGGTCGGCCCGCGCGAGGTATGATTGTTTGCTGGCCCCGAGGGTTGAATCTTTCGTGGGTCGCGCGGCAGGATCGCGCCGATCCCCGCCCAGCACGACACCAAAAGATCGAGGCCGATCATGACACCTGAAGCGATTGCCAACCTGCCATACCGCAAATGTGTCGGCGTGATGCTCGTCAATCACGACGGCCACGTCTTCGTCGGCCAGCGCATCGATACCGAGGGCCCGGCTTGGCAGATGCCGCAAGGCGGAATCGACCCCGGCGAGACGCCGCGCGACGCCGGTCTGCGCGAGCTCGAGGAAGAAACCGGCATCGCCCCGCGCAAGGTCCGGGTCGAGGCCGAGACCCGCGACTGGGTGCGCTACGACCTGCCGCACGACCTCGTGCCGCGGATCTGGAAGGGAAAATATCGCGGCCAGCAGCAGAAATGGTTCCTGATGCGCTATCTCGGGGATGACGCGGATATCGATCTCGACACCGAACACCCCGAGTTTTCCCAGTGGCGCTGGCTGCCGCCATCGGAGCTGACAACCCGTATCGTGCCCTTCAAACGCGCCGTCTACGAGACCGTGCTGCGGGAATTCGCCCCGCGCCTCTGAGCGGTCCCGCGCGCCGGATCGCCGAAATCCGGCGGATTCGGGTTGCCGAGGCCCGGGGCATCAATATAGTCAAACAAGTTTGAACACGATGGCCCGATACGCGCCCGGCCGATGGCGCGACCAGCAAAAGGGGCCACGGCGACCGAACAGGGGGCAGACGCATGGACAGTGCCGCAGCATTCTTGCCGATCATCGCGGCGTTGCCGTTCCTCGGTGCGCTGCTTCCGGGGCTGATGATCCAGGCGGGCCGCAATACCTGCGCGACCTTCACGGCTCTGCCGACGATCCTTGCGCTGGTGCTGCTGCTGGTCTGCACGCCCGCGGTGATGCGCGGCGAGGTGCTGACCTTCGGGCTCGACTGGCTGCCGGGGCTGGGCCTGAACGTCAATTTCATGCTCGACGGGCTGGGCCTGCTTTTCGCGGGGCTGATCCTGGGCATCGGCCTGCTGATCATAATCTACGCCCGGTTCTACCTGTCGCCCGACGATCCGATGGGGCAGTTCTATACCTACCTGCTGCTTTTCCAGGGCGCGATGGTCGGCATCGTGCTGTCGGACAACATCCTGTTGCTGCTGGTCTTCTGGGAGCTGACATCGCTGTCGTCCTTCCTGCTTATCGGCTACTGGAAACACCTGCCCGAAGGCCGGCAGGGCGCGCGGATGGCGCTGTTCGTGACCGGCGGCGGCGGGCTGGCGCTGATCGCCGGCATGCTGATCCTCGGCAATATCGCCGGCAGCTACGACCTGAGCGTGATCCTGACGCAGAAAGAGGCGATCCAGGCCAGCCCGATGTACTTGCCGGCGCTGATCCTGATCCTGATCGGGTGTTTCACGAAATCCGCACAGTTCCCGTTCCATTTCTGGCTGCCGCACGCGATGGCGGCCCCCACGCCCGTCTCGGCCTACCTGCACTCGGCGACGATGGTGAAGGCGGGGCTGTTCCTGATGGCGCGGCTCTGGCCGGTGCTGGCGGGCACGCCGGAATGGTTCTGGATCGTCGCCTCGACCGGGCTGATCACCATGCTGATCGGCGCCAAGATCGCGCTGTTCAAGGACGACCTGAAGGCGCTGCTGGCCTTCTCCACGGTCAGCCACCTCGGGCTGATCACCATGCTTCTGGGGCTGGGCACCAAGGCGGCGGCGGTGGTCGCGGTGTTCCACATCATCAACCACGCCACCTTCAAGGCCGCGCTCTTCATGACGGCGGGCATCGTCGATCACGAGGCGCATACCCGCGACATAAAGCGGCTGGGCGGGCTGCGTCACCTGATGCCGATCACTTTCACGATCGCCACCGTCGCGGCGCTGTCGATGGCCGGGATCCCGCCGCTCAACGGGTTCCTGTCCAAGGAGATGATGCTTGAAGAGGTGGCGCATACGCAGTGGGTCGGCCCCTATTGGATGATGGGCGCGGTCGCGACGCTTGGCGCGCTTTTCTCGGTGGCCTATTCGTTTCGCTACATCGCGCATGTCTTCCTCGGGCCCGAACGTCACGATTATCCCGCGCATCCGCATGATCCCGGTTTCGGCATGTGGGCCGCACCCGCCTTCCTGACGGTGCTGGTGGTGCTGATCGGGATCATGCCGATGACCTTCGCCGGAGAGCTGGTGCGGGTGACCTCCGCCGCCGTCACGCAATCGGATCCCTACGTGAACATCTATCACTGGCACGGCTTCACGCCGGCCCTGTGGATGTCGGTGACCGCAGTGCTCGGCGGCGCGGCGGTGCTGGCGCTGCACCGTCCGTTCCAGGCGATGTGGAATGCCACCCCGCGCCCCGAGGCCAAGGTGATGTTCGACGCGGTCACAAGGGCCGCGACATGGGCCGCCAACGCTTTCACCGACGGGCTTCACAACGGCGCGCTGACCCGCAGTGCCGCGGTGTTCGCGATCTTCGTGCTCGGCGCGGGCTGGTTTGCCTGGACAGGCGGCGGCTCCCGGCCGGCGACACGCGAGATGCTGCCGATCACCATGGTGCCCGCGATCGGCTGGATCCTGCTGGTGCTTGCCACGCTCGGGCTGGCGGTCTTTCACCGCAACCGGTTCTTCGCGCTGATCCTTCTGGGGGTCGTCGGCCTCTTCGTGTCGCTCGGCTTCGTCTACTTCTCGGCGCCGGATCTCGCGCTGACGCAGCTTTCGGTCGAGGTGGTGACGATCATCCTGCTGCTGCTCGCGCTCAATTTCCTGCCGCGCGAGACGCCGCCCGAAAGCAGCGCGGCCCGTCGCCTGCGCGACGCGGGCATCGCCGTGGTGGGCGGTGTCGCGGTCACCGGGCTGACCTACGCGATCCTCGTGCGCGATTTCGCGCAGGAAAGCATCTCGGCCTTCCATCTCGCCAATTCCTACAAGGGCGGCGGCGGCACCAACGTGGTCAATGTCATCCTCGTGGATTTCCGCGGCTTCGACACTTACGGCGAGATCATCGTGCTGGGGATCGCGGCGCTGGTGATCTACGCGCTCACGGAAACGGTGCTGCGCGGCCCGGCCGGCCGCTGGCTGGCCTCTTGGGGCCCCGACACCAACCCCGAGGGCGAGGCCGGCGACCGGCATCCGCTGATGATGGTCGTGGCCACCCGCGTGATGATGCCGATCGCGCTGATGGTCGGCGCCTTCATCTTCCTGCGCGGCCATAACGAGCCCGGCGGGGGGTTCATCGCCGGGCTGATCGTCGCCATCGCCTTCCTGATGCAATACATGGCCTCGGGCTTTGCCTGGGCCGAGGCGCGGCAGCGCATCACCTATCACGCGACCATCGGGATCGGCGTGCTGACGGCCAGTCTCACCGGTGTGGGGTCATGGCTGGCCGGTCGGCCGTTCCTGACCTCGGATTACGGCTATCTGCATTTCCCGCCCATCGAGGAATTCGAATGGGCCACCGCGATGGCCTTCGATGTCGGCGTGTTCCTGACCGTGCTGGGGGCCGTGATGCTGGCGCTGAACAGCCTGTCGAAGATGGCGCGCCGCACCGGCGAGACCGTCAACGTGACGGCGATGGACATCAACCCCGCCCGCGACGACACCCCCAGCGCAGGGAGGCCCTGACATGGAACTTCTGTTTGCCGCCGCGATCGGCGCGCTGACCGCCGCAGGGCTCTACCTCGTGCTGCGGCTGCGCAGCTTTCCTGTCATCCTCGGGATCTCGCTGCTGACCTACGCGGTCAACCTGTTCCTCTTCGGCGCCGGGCGGTTGACGCTCGACATGCCGCCGGTGCTGCGCGAGGGGGTCGAGACATATGCCGATCCGCTGCCACAGGCGCTGGTGCTGACGGCGATCGTGATCTCCTTCGGGATGACGGCGGTGGTGGTGATGCTGGCGCTCGGCGCGTACCTTTCGGCGCGCGAGGACCGCGTGAACATCGACCCCGCCAACGACCATGACGAGGAGACCGGCACATGAACCACTGGATTGTCGTGCCGGTGGTCCTGCCGGCGATCCTTGCCGCGGTGCTGACGCTGTCGATGCGCCAGAACCCCGGGCTTCAGCGGGTGTTCTCGCTGGCCGGTGTCGCGGCGGTGCTGGCGGTGACCATCGGGCTGACGGTGCAGGCCGCAAGCGGCACCATCGACCTCTACGAGCTTGGCAACTGGCCCGCGCCCTTCGGCATCGTGCTGGTCCTCGACCGGCTGTCGGCGCTGATGGTGCTGCTGACGGCGGTGCTGGCCGGGCTGGTACTGCTTTACGCCATCGGCACCGGCTGGGACCAGCGCGGACATAACTTTCACCCGCTCTACCAGTTCCAGCTGATGGGCATCTTCGGGGCCTTCCTGACAGGTGACGCGTTCAACCTTTTCGTGTTCTTCGAGGTGCTGTTGATCGCCTCCTACGGTCTGATGATCCATGCCGGCGGGCGGCGCAGGCTGAAGGCCGGCGTGCAATACGTGATCTACAACCTGCTCGGCTCGACGCTGTTTCTCTTCGCGCTCGGCACGCTCTACGCGGTGACCGGCACCCTCAATATGGCCGACATGGCGCAACGCGCCGCCGAGATCCCGGCCGAGGACAGCACCCTGCTGCGCGTCGGCGCGATGCTGCTGTTCCTGGTCTTCGCCATCAAGGCGGCGCTGCTGCCGCTGCATTTCTGGCTGCCGGAAACCTACGCCTCGGCCCCTGCCCCGGTCGCGGCGCTGTTCGCCATCATGACCAAGGTCGGCGCCTATGCCATCCTGCGCATGTACACGTTGGTCTTCGGCCCGGATCTCGGGATCACGGCGGGGCTGATCGACCAGATGCTGCTTTACGCCGCGCTGATCACGCTGGCGGTCGGCATGATCGGAATCTTGGGCGCGACGGGGCTGGGGCGGCTTGCGGCTTTCGCCACCATCGGATCGCTCGGCACGCTGCTGATCGCCATTTCGGGCTTCAATGAGGCGACGACGGCGGCGGCGATCTACTACATGCTGCATTCCACGCTCGCCGGGGCGCTGCTGTTCATCGTTGTCGACCTCGTGCGCGAACGCCGCGGTACCGACGCGCTGATACCGGGGCCACGCATGGCCCAGCACGGGCTGATCACGGCGCTGTTCTTCGGCGCGGCGATCGCCGCCGCGGGGATGCCGCCCCTGTCGGGCTTCATCGGCAAGCTGCTGATCCTCGACGCGGTCCGGGACATGGAGGCCGTCTGGCTGATCTGGTCGGTGGTGCTCGCCATGTCGCTGGTGGCGGTGTTGGGCTTCGCCCAGGCCGGCAGCGCGGTCTTCTGGAAACCCGCGCCCGACGCACCGGCCCCCCGGCCCCCGTCCGGCACGGTCGCGATGCCGATGGTCGCGGCCTGCGCCATGCTGGGCGCGGTGATCGCGCTGGCCGTCCTTGCCGGCCCCGTCATGCGCTATGTCGAGGCGACGGCCGCGCAACTCCATGCCCCTGGCAACTACATCGCCGCGGTGCTGGGCGATGGCTGAGAAAGGACGAACGATGCTGCGCACGATCCTGCCCCATCCCTTCCTCACGCTGCTGCTGATCGTGGTCTGGCAGATGCTGGTCAACACGGTGACCCTGGGCAACCTCCTGCTGGGGACGATCCTCGCGATGGTCATCCCGATCCTCACTTCGCCCTACTGGCCGAACCGCCCGAAGCTGCGCAGCGGGCTGCGCATCGCCGAATACGTCGCCATCGTGCTCTGGGACATCTGCGTGGCCAATGTGCAGGTCGCCTACGTGATCCTGTTCAAGTCGAACGCCAACACCCACCCCGCCTGGATCGCCATCCCGCTGGAACTGCGCACCCCCGAGGCGATCACCGTTCTCGCCGGCACCATCACCATGACGCCCGGCACCGTGTCCAGCGATCTTTCGGCCGACGGGCACAGCCTGCTGGTGCATTGCCTCGACGCGCCCGACCCGGACGCCGTACGCGACCAGATCAAGGCCCGCTACGAGACCCGGCTGAAGGAGATTTTCGAATGATCGCGTATGCCCTGACCTTCGCCTTCACCTGTTTCGGGCTCGGCCTGCTGATGAACATCTACCGCGTCATCTTCGCACCCACCGTCGGCGACCGCATCGTGGCGCTCGACACGATGGTGATCAACGCCATCGCGCTTTTGGCGCTTTTCGGGATCCTCAAGGGTACGGCGATCTATTTCGAGGTGTCGATGATCATCGCGATGACCGGCTTCATCTCCACCGTGTCCTACACGCGCTTCCTGCTGCGCGGCGACATCATCGAATAAGGGGCAGCACAATGATCGTCGATATCTTCATTTCCGTCTTTCTGGTGATCGGCGGCATCTTCGGGCTGGTCGGTTCGCTGGGGCTGATCAAGCTTTGCGATCCGATGATGCGGCTGCATGCGCCCACCAAAGCCACCACACTCGGCGTCGGCGGCGTGCTGATCGCGTCGATGCTTTATTTCTACTTCGAGCTCGGCATGTTCTCGTTCCACGAGCTGATGATCACGCTCTTCCTGTTCATCACCGCGCCGATCACCGGCCATTTCGTCGCCAAGACCCATCTGCACCTCCTGCACAAGCCGTCGGACCTGCCCCCCACGGGCTCGAGCCGCCCCTGGGCCAGCTACGAGACCGACGCAGACCAATCCCGCGCAGAGACGGCCGATCCGGCAACTCCGGTGCCCCGTCAGGACCGCTGAGCGCGCCCGCCCCGACGCTCACGGGATTTTAGTCAAAACATCGTCGAACGCCGCGATCTGGTCATGTTCCCGGCCTGATCGGTGCCGTCCCGCGGCCGCATCCTCGCCTGTGGTGGAATAGGTGAGGTGGGCCATGTGGCTGCATTCACGCGGCCGGTCCTGGACCGGCGGCGACGTCTTCGCGCATGGCGTGACGGCGACAGAGGTGTTGCACACCGATGCAGGGCAATTCGTTCTGGCCGCAACCCGGTCGAGCGGCGGCGTCATGGCGTTTCGCGTGGCGTCCGACGGCGGCCTGACCCTCACCGATAGCAAGATCTTTTCCGACATCGTGACACCGGCGCTGACCGGCAAGCTGGCGCTTGCGGACACCGCGGGCGGTCCGGTGCTCTTCGTCGGCGCGGGTCCGGATCACCTCGTCGGCTACCGCATCGGCGCGGATGGCAGCATCGGCATGCGGATCAGCATGGATGACCAGACCGTGCAGGCCGAAATCGCGGCGGGCAACGACACGGTCCTGCGGGCCTGGGCGTTGCACAGCGACACCGTGTCCCTGCCCGCCGGTGCGTGGCAGACCGGGACGGTCGCGCTCGAGGTGATCGGCGCGGGCGCGGGCGCGCAGGTCCTGGCCGTCAGCGCACTGGACGACCACCTCGCGCTGATGCCGCGCGCAGGTGGCGCGCCGATCACGCTCCACGGCGCCGATCAGGGGCTGGGAATCGCGGCCCCCACCGCGCTCGAGATCGTCGAGACCGATCTCGGCCACTGGGCGGTGCTCGCGGCCGCGGGCAGCGCGTCGCTATCGGTGCTGGAGGTGACGCCCGACGGCGGCCTCCGGCCGACAGATCACGTGATCGACACGCGCGACACCCGTTTCGACGGCGTCCAGGCGCTGGCCAGCGTGAAATGGGGCGACGAGGTGCTGATCGTGGCCGGCGGCAGCGATCACGGCCTGACGCTCTTCCGGCTGTCGCCGGACGGCCGGCTGGTCTGGCTCGACACGCTGGAGCATCGGCTGGGGGACGGGATCTTCAACATCACGGCGCTGTCGGCGGTCGTCCTCGACGACACCCTCGTGGTGACCGCCGGATCACAACGCGACCCCGGGCTGGGCACGGTGATCGTCCCGCTGGCCGAACTGGGCGTCTCGGGACAGGTGGCCACGGGCGGCGCCGGGCATGACCTGCTCGTGTCGTCACCCGACAACGCCTTTCTGACCGGCGGGGCGGGCGCAGACATTTTCGCCATCCGGATGCAGGACGCGCTGGTACAGATCACCGATTTCCAGCCCGGGATCGACCGGCTGGACCTGTCGGACTGGCCGATGCTGCGCGACGTAGCCCAGCTCGGGGTGACGACGACGGCCCACGGTGCGGTGGTGTCCCACCGGGACTTCAGCGTGCATGTCGCCTCGGATGGCGGCGCGGGCCTGACCGCGGCAGAGATATTTCCCAAGGGCTTGCAGGGACCCGACCGGATGCTGATGCCGACCGGCCCGGGACCCGGCAGCGGCGACACGCCCCTGCCGTCGGACCCTGAGGCCGACACCGGCCTGCGGATCGCCGATCGGGCCGGCAACGGCGTGGCGGACACCACCGTCACCGTCATTCCGACGGACGGGGCCCCGATTGTCACCCAAAGCGATGCGCAAGGCGGGTTCACCTTGCCGCCCTCGACAGAGGGCCGGCTTCTGCTGACACGCTTCCACACCGCGGGCGACCCCGCGATTACCGCGTCCGACGCGCTCGATATCCTGTGGCTGGCCGTGGGTCTGGATGCCGGGGCCGGGCCGCTCGATTTCATTGCCGCGGATATCGACCGCAATGGGCAGGTCACCGCGGCAGACGCCCTCGACGTGCTGCGCATCGCGGTCGGTCTCACCCCCAACGCGGCGCCCGAATGGGTGTTCATCGACGACGCCGCGGATCTTTCTGCCATCACCGTGCGCTCGGTGCAGTACGACCCCGAGCTGCATCTTGACGGATCCGCCAGCGCCAACCTGTCGCTCACCGCCATCCTGCTGGGAAACATGGACATCGCGGGTTAACCTCATCGCGGTTGCGTTTGCTGGCCACGACGCACGCGCAGCGCCTGCGGGCCTTCCCGCCCCGCGGGCGGCATGCCTGCACCGTGTGATGCGCCTGCACGGGTGCGCGGCCACGCGGTGACGCCGCTCACTCGCGTAACGCGTTTTCCTTCACCCGCATCACGGGCTGCGTGAGATATTCCAGAACGGTCTTATGCCCCGACAGGATGTCGACCTGGGTGACCATGCCCGGCATGATCTCGACCGCGACGCCATCGGCCCCGAGTATGTTGTCCTCGGTCCGGATCTCGACCACGAAAAATTCCTCGTCGTCCCGCTCCGATCGGGTGACGGCATCGGCCCCTATGCGCACGATCTCGCCGTTCAGACTGCCGTAGCGGGCAAAGTCATAGGCCGTGATCTTCACCTTCACCGGCTGGCCGGGATAGATGAAGGCGATGTCGGCCGGCCGCACATAGGCCTCGACCAGCAGCGTGTCGTCCAGTGGCACGATCTCGATCAGGTCCTCACCCGCGCGCGCCAAGCCCCCGAGGGTCGACCGGTGAATGCGGTTGACCACGCCGCGCACCGGCGCACGCAGACGCGCGCGCGCGGCGCGGCTCTGCAAGGCCGGCAGCGACGGGCGCAAGGCCGCCAGTTCCGCCGTCGCCAGCGCCAGGTCCGCCAGCGCCGCGGCGCGCTGGCGCGAACGCCGGGCTCGCACCTGATCGTCGATCTCGTCGAGCGCGGCCTGCAACCGCGCAAGCGCCGCCCCGGCCCGCGTCTCGTGCCCGCGCCATTCCGCCTCGGTACGGCGCAGCGACAGCAGCGTCGTCTCGGGCTCGACCCCGCGCTCGACCAGCGGCTGCATGATCGCGCGCTCCTCGGCGAGGACCTGCAGCGTGTCGCGCGCGGTCCGCAGATCGACGCGGCCTTCCTCGAGTTCTTGGCGGCGCTGGCTGCGCTGGCGTTCGAGGATGTCGATCTCGTCGGCCAGTTCCGCCTGCCGGCCGTGAAACAGCGCGGTTTCCGACCGCACCACGTCCGGCGCCCTTTCGATCAGAGTGTCGCGAAAGCTCAGTTCCGCGCCGTCGATCTCCGCCTGCAGCCGTTCGATACGGGCGATCAGCCCGTAGGCGCGCTGCTGCTCCTGGTCCAGTTCGCTCGAGATCTGGGTGCCGTCGAGTTCCATCAGCACGGTGCCCTCATCCACGATCTCGCCCTCGGACACATGCAGGGCCTGCAGGATGCCCGGCTCTGTCGCCTGGATCAACTGGACATCGCGCGAGGGCACGATGCGCCCCTCGGCACGGGTGACATCGTCTAGCTCCGTCCGCGCCGCCCAGACCGCGGCCGCCGCGAGGAACACCAGGATGACCGCCAGCAGCAGCGAGCCTCGCAAGGGCGAGGCGCCGCGCATCTCGCGCGCCAGCTTCGCAAGGTCGCGATCATGCGCCACTGGCACCTCCGCCCTGTGCAACACCGCCCCCCCCGGCGGCGGGCGCCTGGCCGCGCCGGTCGAGCAGGCTCTTGGGCCCGTCGGCGACGATCCTGCCCTGGTCCACCACGATCACCCGGTCCACGAGATCCAGCAGGCTGGTCCGGTGAGTGACGATCACCAGCGTGCGGTCCGCCAGTTCGGATTTCATCCGCGCGATCACCTCGGCCTCGTTCTGCACATCCATTGCACTGGTCGGCTCGTCCATCAGCAGGATCGGCGGCCGGCCCACCAGCGCACGGGCCAACGCGATCGCCTGTTTCTGCCCGCCCGACAGACCCTCGCCGCGTTCGGCCAGCATCATGTCGTAGCCCGCCGGATGCCGCTTGACGAACCCCTCGACGCCGGCGATGCGCGCCGCCTCGAGGATCTCGATGTCGCGCGGTCGCACCGCTCCGATGGCGATGTTCTCGCGGATGGTGCCGGTGAACAGCCATACATCCTGCAACACCGACCCGACATTGCGGCGCAGGTCGCCGGGATCGATCTGGCGGATATCGACGCCGTCCATCCGCACCGATCCCGCCCGCGGCTCGTAAAGACCGAGCATCAGGCGCGCGACCGTGCTCTTGCCCGAGCCGATCCGCCCGAGGATCGCCACCTTCTCTCCCGGTTTTATGGTAAAGGACAGGTTCGACAGCGCGTCGATCCCCTGGTCGGGATAGGTGAAGGAGACGTCGTCGAAGGCGATTTCGCCGGTCAGGCGCGGCCGCGAGATCCAGCCCTTGCCGTCTGGGCGTTCGCTTTCGGCGCGCATCAGCGTGTCGAGGCTGCGATACGAGGTCCGCGCCTGGTTGTACCGGGTCAGCGTCTGCGCCAGTTGCGCCAGCGGCGCCAGTGCGCGCCCGGTCAGGATGACACTGGCGATCAGCGCGCCCATGCTGACGTCGCCCGCGGTGATCAGGAACACGCCGTAGAACACGATCATCACCTGCGCCGCCTGCTGAGTGAAAGCCGTCGCGTTGATCGCGAACTGCGTCACCGCGCGACTTTTCAGGCCATGATCCGATTGCCGCGCGATCGCCTCTTCCCAGCGGGCGCGCATCCGCCGCTGCGCACCCGCGGCCTTGATCGTCTCCAGCCCGGCGAGGGTTTCCACCAACACGCCCTGCTTCGACTGGCCGTCGGCAAAACTCTTCTCTGCCAGCCGCGACAGCACCGGTTGCACCGCGATCCCGACGATCAGCACCACCGGCACCGCGATCGCCGGCACCAGCGCCAACGGCCCGCCGATCAGGTAGATCACACCGATGAACAGCATTATGAACGGCAGATCCACCACCGCCACCAGCGTGGCGGAGGTGAAGAACTCGCGCAGCGTCTCGAATTCGCGCAGGGTGCTGGCAAGCGCCCCGGTCGATCCCTTGCGGGCGCGCATCTGCATGTCGAGCAAATGGTCGAATATCCTCCGGCCCATCGCCATGTCGGCGCGCTGACCGGCGCGGTCGATGAAGCCCGCGCGCAAACTCTTGATCAGGAAGTCGAAGAACAGCGCGATCCCGACACCGGCGGTCAGCGCGATCAGCGATTCGATCGCCTCGTTCGGCAACACCCGGTCATAGACCACCATGATGAAAAGCGAGGTCGAAAGCCCGAGGAAATTCGCGACGACCGCGGCCAGGATCACCTGCGTGTAGGCCCACCTGTTCTGCGCCAGGGTCGACCAGAACCAGTGGCCCTGCCGTCCGCCGGCCTGCGCCGCGATATCCTCGCGGTGCTCGGCCCGCACCAGGATCGCGTAGCCGCTGTAAACGGCCTGGATCGCGTCGAACGCCACCTCGCCGAGCCCCTCGCCAAGGTCGGGATCGTAGATGGCGAGACGGCCGCCGGGCAGGACCTCGTGAAGCACCACGGCGCGGCTCTCGTCGAGCAGCAGGATCGCCGGCGTGAGCGTGCCGTCGAAATCCTTCAGCCGGCGCGCGCCGAATGCCGCCTGAAGGCCCGCGCGCTCGGCGGCGACGATGGCGTCGCGGACGGTCAGGCTGCCTTGCGCACCGGATTGCGCGGCATGCAGGGCGGCCAGGGTCGTCGGCCGGTCGAGCGTCGAGGCAACGTGCAACAGGCACGCTTCGAGTTGCGTGACATCGCCGGATCCGCTGCCCGGATCGAATCTGACAACACGCGCGTCGGTCATGCCGGGGCCTCCTCCGGGGTCTGGTCGGCGGGCGCGCCGTCGGCGTCGGCCTTCGTCGGCAGGCTGATCGCGAACGCATCGAGGATGTCGCCGGTCAGCGCGAGCACGACATAGCCGCTGAGTGCCTGCTCGCGCCGCGCGACGATCAGCCTTTCGCCGGCCTCGAAGAAGTCGCGTTGCGCGTCGAGCAATCCGATCAGGCTGCGCCGCCCGATCGAGAACTCCTCGCGCGCGGCCTCGACCGTCGCCTCGTTGGCCGCGACGGCCTCGCGCGCGGCCTGCACCCGCGCAAGGCCGGTGCGCTGATCGGAGCGGGCGATGTCCAGCGCCCGGCGAATCTCGCGCGCAAGGCTGTCGCGGTCGGCGCGCAGGGCTGCAAGGCGGGCCTCGGACTCGCGGATCGCCGCCGCCTTCTGCCCCGGCGCGCCGCTGTCGTACTCGAGCAGCAGATCGAGATCCGTGTCGATGCCGCCACCGCGCGCATCGCGGCGCCCGGTGGTGCGCAGGTTTACCTGCGGAAAGATCGCCGCTTGCGTGGTGGCCAGATCAGCCTCTGCGGCCTTTATCGACGCATCGGAGGCGCGCACACGGGGGCTCGACGCGATAAGCGACCCGTCGGGCACGTTCGCAAGCGTCGGGGCATCCGGCAACATGCCCAGCCTGCCGGGGCCATGACCGAAGATCTCCCGGAATACCGCCTCTGCCCGGTCCAGCCCGGATTGGGCCTGCACCCTGCGCGCGACCGCGTCCGCCAGCCGCGCCTGCGCGGTCAGCACGTCGGACTGCGTGCCGGCACCTGCATTCGATCTCTCGCGGACCTGTGCGAGCAGCCGGCGATGCGCGGCCTCGTTCGCGCGGGACAGATCGCCCTGCGCACGCGCCGCAACAAGGTTCTGCCACGCCTCGACGGCCTCCAGGGAAAGTGCTGCGGCAACCTCGAGCCGCGCGCCGCGGCTTTCGAAAACCCGGGCGCGCGCGGCGATCTGACGGCTTGCCGTCGCCCCGCCGTCATAGATCAACTGCATGAGTTCCAGGATCGGGCTGATCGCGTTGCCACCGCCGATCAGACCGCCGCCCAGGGTCACGCCGAGCGAAACGCGCGGCAGAAACCCGCCCGCCTCGCCATCCTCGCGGGCCCGCGCCGCGCGGACATCGGCGTTCGACGCATAAAACCTGGGATTTTCAGCGACCGCGCGCGCCACGGTCCGTCCGAAACCAGTTTGCGAGACATGGGTCGAGACGCGCAGTTCGCGCTCTTCCGGCGGCGCATCGAAGCTGGCCTCGAGCGCGTCGAGGTCGGGGGATGGCGCACAGGCGGCAAGTGCCAGCGCGGCCCCGCTGGCCAGCAGCATCGCCCCGGACATGCGCCGCAATTTTGGCAGGAGCGCTCTGGCGATATCTCTGCGCGCGGATGTCATCAGGTCTGTATTTCCCATATCTGGCCGTCCAGGTGGCGCGCCAGTGGCCCTCGACGCAGCTTCCTTCAATGCTCGCTCGGAGACGTGTAGAATTGGTTAATATCTTCGCCAATTTCATTTACCGAGGGAGTGTCAAAATCGGTATCGCGGTCTCGGGACTGCGCCAGCGCATCGAGGAACCCGGAGAGAAGCGTATCGCCGCCTGCCGTGACGGTGCCGGCACCGGTGTCCGAAGGGGCCTGCTGCGCCGTTGGATCAAGCTGCGCCTCGGCCGCGGCGAGGACCGGCAGATGATGCATCGACACCCCTTGCACCTGCACCAGGGCCAGGGCCCCGCAGCGGTGGAGCACGCCCAGGTCGGTGCGACCCAGCGCCTCGATCCGTGCGCGATCCGGGACGAACAGCCCCTGCACATCCATCCGCGGCGGGACGTCGCGCGGCTGGAGGGGTATCAATAGCGCGCGTGTGCACAGTTCCGACATCGCGATGCGCGTGCGGTTCTCTGCAACGCCCCGTTCATGAAAAAACGCCATGACTTGGCGTAACCCCGCGGCTGGCTCACCGTTGCCCTCGAAGAACGGCTCGTCTTCCTCGGTATCGGTGACAAGGCCGCTCGCCTCGTCCACAAGCAGCGTGGTATCGTCGGTCTCGTCGCGCTGCGCCGTGAACGGATGCACCCGCAGGATCGACGGCACGTAGCTGCCGCGCCACTGGCCGCCGGAAGACACCAGAGCGCAGGCGCCCTGCACGTCCAGACGCGTCAAGGCGACGGGCCAGGGCCCCGCGCCTTCGGCCGCGAAAACAATCGGCAAAGTTGCCGCAACATGTTCGTGCTCGCCGAGTACGATCGGTACGAGGCGGTGTGCGCGCGCAAACTCCCACGACGAAAAGCGCCGCCAGAAACGACGAGCATGACGATCCAGGCGCACAGGCACAATACCGCGCGCGAGTCCTTCACTGCCCTCTCCCATGATGGTCATTTGACATCTCCGATCGTGTCGGGCTGTTGCAGGTGAGGGGTGCTCGGCCCCGCAGGAACCAGCAAGACGCCCCGTGCCCGGAAGAAGACGATTGACGCGTCACGTGATCATCGAACTTGTGTCGAAGCCGAGAATGTTGGCGTCCGTCATCGATGTCAGATCGCCGAGCCCCTCGAAACGCGCAAGGTCCGTGACGGTGTCGGCGCCATCCTGCACTTGCACTTCATAGAGCTGCGCATCGCTGCCATCCGTGGCGAGGAAATACAGCACGTCGCCTTCGGCCGGCCCCGAAAGCCCTTGAATGGCGGCTTGTACGGACCCTTCGCTCAGGTCGTTCATCGCGGTCGTGAACACGATCAGCCCGGTATTGGCCCCGACAGCGTCACCGCCCGCGAGCAGATGAAACTCGCTGCCATCGCCCCGCAGATCCGCGTTGTTCAGCCCGGCAAAGCCCAGCCGGTCAGGCAGCGGCCCGCCGATGCTGAACCCCGTGACGGTGTCAAAACCGTTCGCGGCGGGATCGGCTTCGATCTGCACCGTGTTGACCCCGGCGCCAGACATGTCGATGGCATCATCCCCGCCCCGCCCGCGGATCAGCGTGTCCACGTTGTTCGCCGCGATGCTGTCGGGGGCAGCGGTGCCGAACAGGCTGCTGTAATTCCCGCCTTCGGTCGAGACGATATCAAGCTGGATGACGGCGTCATTGGTTTGTTGGTCGATTGCGAATTGCAGCAGGAAGTCTTCGCTTGGATCAAAGCCCGACGGGAGTATTCCGGCGGCGGTGAATCCAACGTCTCCGGTCGCTGCATTATCTTCATTCACAACAAGAAAAGCCCCAGAAACGGCAATCGGCGCAGGACCAGAAAGGTAGGTGATCTCGGTGGGGTCGAATGACAGGGTTTCTCCCAGGGCAAACCCCCCGTCATTTGGCAGTTCGGTCCTCGGGTCGAGCATGATCTGCATCGTGACCTGAGTCCCACTGGCTGACGTCTCGACCAGATAGGTTTGCGCGGCCTCATACGCGACCACCTGCTCCTGCGCCTGCGGCGCCGGGCGGCCGTCTTGATTGCTGACATCGGCCTGCGCGTCATAGGCCTCCCCCGCAGAAAGATCGTCGACGCTTTCCGAAGGCAGGGTGAGCGTCCAAGTTCCGTCGCCCTGCACCGTGGCGGAACTGCTGGTAAAGATACTGACGCCCGCATCGTCGCGAAGGGTCACGGTCACCGCCTGCCCGGCCTCGACCCCGCGCGTGGTGCCGGACACCGACACGTTGTTCGGGTCGATATCGTCGAGGATCAGTACGCCCTCCTCGCCGATTTCTCCAACCGTGATTTCCGGCGCGAAATCGGTGCTCAGCTCGATATCGGCGGTCGCATCGACAGGGAAGTCACCATCGTTGACCTTGGCATTCAGGGTAAACCCGGCCTCGTCGCCGAGCCCGGCGATATCGGTGGCGTCGAAACTGGCGCTCCAGGCGTCGCTTGCGACGGTCGCTGTGGTGGTGGCCACAACGCTGTCGGTGCTGTCGCGAATCTCGATCGTCACCTCCTGGCCATCCGGCACCCCGGTGGTCGTGCCCGATACATCCAGTCCATCCTCGAATGCGTCGAGACCAAGCACCGCCGCGTCGGCGGGCGCGTCGATAGTGATCTCCGGCAAGGTGAGATCGACATCGAGGTCGAGGCTTCCGGTACCGGAATTGCCCGCGGCGTCCTCAACTGTCGCGCTGATGGTCGTGGTGGTCTGGCCCGACAATTCGTTGCCAAGCTGCTCGGCGTCGATATCAACGCTCCAGATTCCGTTGCCGAAGCCATCATCCAAGACAGTGCTGGTCGCTTCGAGCGTACCGATGGTCACGGTCACCTCTTGCCCGATGGCGTCCGAGGTGCCGTTGACCGTCAGCGGACCGGTCAGCGGATCACCCGAGGCGTCCACGAGATCGCCGGCGGTCAGTTCGTCGCCGGCCGTCAGCCCGGCAAGATCGCTCACGCTGATGGTCGGCGCCGTGAAATCGGTATCGAACGTGGTCGTCGCCGGCTCTGCCGGGTTGCCCGCGGCATCCTCGATCGTTGCCTCGACGGTGACGGTGTCGTCATCGCTCAATCCCGCAAGATCGCCCGACGGGACAGTGACCGACCACGCGCCGCCGGTTGCCGAGGCGCTGTAGGTTTCACCGGCCACGGTGACGGTGACCGCCTGCCCGTCCTCGGCATCGGTCGTGCCGGTGATGTCGAATCCGGCGTCGCGTTCCTCGATGTTGAGCGTATCGCCTGCGATCGGCGTGTCGATGGCGATCATGGGCGCCGTGAAATCCGTTGTCAGCGTCGTGCCGGCCTGCGGCGCGACCACGCCGTCGGAATCGACCACATCGGCGGTGACCGCAACGCTGGCCGCGTCGCCAAGTCCAAGGGCATCGGCCTGCGGCAGCGTGACCGACCATGTGCCATCGGTATCCGTATCGGATGTCAGCTTAATGCCATCCACGAAGACTGTCACCTCCTGCCCGCCGCCGACATTGTTCGTCGTGCCGGAGATCGTGACGTCGGTTTCGCTTTCATCGGCATTGATGACATTGTCGCCCGTGATCGGCGCGATGCCGATCGACGGGCCGTTGAAATCGGCCGCAAGGGATTTTGTCGCCGGCTGCTCCGCCGGATTCTCGGCCGCATCCGCGACCGTGGCGCTGACTTCGACAGTCGCCAGCCCGTCCGCACCCGCCCCGGTCTGGACCGCTGCGACGGCCGATTGCGGCACGGTGACCGACCAGACCTGTCCGCCATGACCATCTGCGGCGACCGCCCCGGTAAACTCTTGTCCGTCGAACGTCAGCGTCACCGCCTGTCCCGCCTCGGCATCGGTGATGCCGGTGATCTCGAGATCGCCCTCCAGATCGGCGAGGCCGATCTGGTCGTCGCCGGACACGGGATCGATCGCGAGTGTCGGCGCGGTGACATCAATGACGAAGCTGGCGGTCGCCGGGGTGTCGGCAGGGTTGCCTGCAGCATCCGCGACCATCGCCTCGACGGTGACCGCGTGGCCATCCGGCAATGCCGCCAGATCGCCCGGCGGGATCTCCACGGACCACGCCTCGTCATTAACGGTGGCGGTGTAGATTTCTCCGGCCAGCGTGACGGTGACCTGCTGCCCGTCTTCGGCCGTTGTCGTGCCGGTGATGGTGATGCCCGCGCCCTGCTCCGTGATATTGAGGACGTCGTCCCCGGCAATGTTGCCATCGATGCCGATATCCGGCGCGGTGGTGTCGATGACAACCGTGGTCGAGCCGGAATCGACCTCCTCGCTGACGGGGTTCTCGTCATCGTCGAGAACCGGCTGGCCCTCCTCGTCAAGCGTGTCCTTTTCCGCCGTGAAGCTGAACGAAAGCTCGCCGTCGCGGGCTGTGAAATCCGGGGGCAGCGACCAGTTGCCGTCGCCGTCGCGTGTCGCCTCGACCTCTTCCGCACCGTCGCCCGAGCCGATCGTCACGGTGACCCGGTCCGCCTCCGGATCCGGGTTGCGTCCGAAGAGGTCCGAAAGCATGCTGGAACCGGCGACGTCGGAGGCGTTGAGCACGACCGGCGCGGGTTCGGACGACCCGCCGCCGTCGCCACCGCCGCCGCCGGCGCCCGCGAGCCCGGCGACGCCGGCCGCGGCCCCGGCGGCGATCACGCCGCCCGCTCCGCCNCCCGCCGCCGTCGCCACCGCCGCCGCCGGCGCCCGCGAGCCCGGCGACGCCGGCCGCGGCCCCGGCGGCGATCACGCCGCCCGCTCCGCCGCCCCCGCCGCCGGCGCCGCTTGCCGCAGCGTCGCCCACGATCTCGGCCACCTGCGCCGAGACCTGAACCTCGCCCGCGGCGCCGATCACGACGTCATCGGCGGCGACATTCATGATGCGCCCGTTGTCGAGGGTCAGCCGCACGCTGCCATCGTCAAGCACCTGGACCTTCTGGACCCCATCGATGCCGGCCGCGTTGACCAGGCCGTCGCCCGCCGTCTGCGCCCCGGCGACGACCGGCAGGACAAGCACCGCCGTCCCCAGCATCGCCGCGCCGGTCTTCTGCATGCGCGCGATCCATTTGCCGACATGCGCGCGGCGCTCCGCCTCGCTGGCGACGGTGGCCCGTGCCGTCGTCTCCTCGACGCTGGCGGTTTGATTTCTGTCATCGTTGCGGGGGTGGCGTGTCATGTGAATCCCTCGGATCTGGTTTGCCGTCATTCCGGCATCGCGACGCGTCATGATTGCACCAAGGGTGCGATCTGGACCGATGGATTCAGATGTACGGGGTCTTCTTTAAGAACGCGTAAAAAATCCGGGGCGCAGCCTTTCTGACGGCGAAACGATCCGGATATTCGCGCCGTCTGGCAGCGTCCCGACGCGATCGGGACCGCGGCCCCGATGCGCGTCCGCTCAGGCCCACGGACCCGGCCGCGCGGACCGGCCGGCCATCTCGCGCAGCGCGCGGATGCGGTTCTCGGCGGCGGGGTGGGTGGAAAACAGCCGATCGCGCTTGTGCGCGTGCAACGGATTGACGATGAACATGTGCGCCGTCGCCGGGTTGCGCTCTGCGGTGTCGTTGTCGATCCGCGCCGCCATCCCCGAGATCTTCTCCAGCGCCGAGGCCAGCCACAAGGGGTTGCCGCAGATCTCGGCCCCGGCACGGTCGGCGGCGTATTCCCGCCCCCGGCTGATCGCCATCTGCACCAGCGCCGCCCCCAGCGGCGCAAGGATCATCAGCGCCAGCGTGCCGATCAGCCCGAGCGGATTGTTGCGGTTGCCGCCGAAGAACAGCGCGAAATTGGCGAGCATGGAAATCGCCCCGGCGAAGGTCGCGGTGATCGTCATGATCGTCGTGTCGTGGTTGCGGATATGCGCCAGCTCATGCGCCATAACGGCGGCGATTTCCTCGCGGCTCAGGCTTTGCAGCAGGCCGCTGGTGGCGGCAACGGCCGCATTCTGCGGGTTGCGCCCGGTGGCAAAGGCATTGGGCTGGGCGTTGTCGATCACGTAGACCTTCGGGCGCGGCATGCCCGCGCGATCGGCCATGTCATGCACCATCCGGCGCAGATCGTCGCCCATCCGCCCCGAGGCCGGCTGCGCGCCATGCATCCGCAGCACCATCTTGTCGGAATTCCACCAGGTGAACGCGTTCATCGCCACCGCGATCACCAGTGCGATCACCATGCCGCCGATGCCGGCCAGCAGCGCGCCGATCCCCAGGAACAGCGCCGTCATCGCGGCCATCAGTATCGCGGTGCGCAGATATCCCATCCTCGTCCTCACATGTGCCTGTCAACGCTGTCATGCGTGATATGGGGTGGCGCGCGCAGCCCGCAAGCCGCTTGCTCTGGCCAATCGCGGGCGCCTGAGGCAGAGTGCGCGGCACGGAACCCCGGAGGCCGGAGCGCAGCATGTCGAACCATCCCGTCCGCATCGTCATCAACGGCTTCGGCCGGATCGGCCGCACGCTCCTGAGGATCCTGATGCGCGACAGCGCCGGGATAGAGCTTGTCGCGATCAACGAGATCGAATCTCTGGCGACCTGCGCCTACCTCTTCCAGTATGACAGCGTGTTCGGGCCCTGGCCGGGCGATGTGACCGTCGATGAAGGCGTGCTGACCGTCGACGAGCGCGCCATCCCGTTTCACGCCGCCGAGGATCTCAGCACCCTCGACCTCGGGGATGTCGATGTCGTGCTCGATTGCACCGGCATGGCCGGCACCCGCGCGATCGCCGAGCGCGGGCTGGCGGCCGGGGCGCGCGCGGTGCTCGTGTCGGGGCCCTCGGACGAGGCGGACACCACGCTGGTGATCGGCGCCAATGACGGCGATCTCGCCGGTCAGCGGATCATTTCGAACGCCTCCTGCACCACCAATGCCCTCGCGCCGCTGGCGCGGCTGCTCGACGACGCCTTCGGCATCGTCAGCGGCCAGATGACCACGGTGCACTGCTATACCGGCAGCCAGCCGACGGTCGACAAGCCGCGCAAGGCGCTCGAACGCAGCCGCGCGGCGGCGCTTTCCATGGTGCCCACCACGACCAGCGCGCAACACCAGACCGGGCTCGTGCTGCCGGCCCTGAAGGACCGGATCGAGGCGCGCGCGATCCGGGTGCCGACGGCCAGCGTCTCTTGCATCGACCTGACGGTGCAGACGCGAGAACCGGTCAGCGTGGCCTCGGTGAACGAGATGCTGCAATCTGCGGCGCGCAGGCATCACTGGCTGGGCTGGACAGACGACCCGGTGGTCTCGTCCGACCTGCGCGGCCGCCCCGAAAGCCTGATCGTCAGCGGGCCGCAAAGCTCGGTCTCGTCGGGCGGGTTGCTGCGGGTGTTCGGCTGGTACGACAACGAATGGGGCTTTTCCTGCCGGATGCTCGACATGGCGCGGCGGATCGGCCGTCGGGGCTGACCCCGACCCGCGCGGCCCTTACGCCCCGCGGGGCAGGCTCGGTTCGGCGCCGCAGATCGGCGTGCCGGTGCGCGACACGCGCGGCACCCATGTCACAGCGCCCGACCGTCCGGCGCGGATGAACACGCAGCCGTTGCTGTCCACGTATTGCCGCCCCGCGTACCCGGCGGGTGGAAACTCGGCCGGGATGCGCGCGCCCTGCGCCGGCATATCCGGCGTCGGTCCGCATCCCGAAATCGACAGGGCCATTGCGCCGCTCAGCAACCAGACCGCTCTTGCCACCATGCCATCCCCCTCGCATGTCCATGCGCGGATCCTGACGCGCGGTTTCGCCTCTGTAAACGCGTCAGCGGCTACGCACGCGCTTCTCGTACTCCGCCCGGCAATCCGCCTGCGCCTCGCGGATCACGGCCATGCGCAGGCGGCGGTCCTCGTCGAGATGGCGCATCATGCGCCACTCGGCATAGACCTCGCGCTCATGCGCGACGCGCCACAGGCTGCGCGCCTCGAGCGTGGTGACGATCCCCGCCAGCGGCCGCCCGTGCCGCGTGACGATCACCTGCTGGCCACCGAGGCGCACCTCCTCGAGATAGCCGCGCAGATGAGCGCACAATTCCGCGATGCTGATCTCGGGGATCGGCGGGCTGGTTGCGGGCGTGGTAAAGTCGGACATGTGCGGGCCTTCTTCTCGGACAGGGGAGACATCGCACGCAATGGTTTCCAAATCCTTGCAGGCTCCGCACGCCAATGGCCGCGTTTGTGAAAAACCGCGGCCGTTTCTGTACAGGTCAGGCCGTCAGCCCCTCGGGCTCGGGCAGCCCGTTGGCGCGACAACAGGCGGTCACCGTGTTGGCCAGCAGACAGGCGATGGTCATCGGTCCCACGCCGCCCGGAACCGGGGTCACGGCGCCCGCAACCTCTTGAACCGACTGGAAATCGACATCGCCGATCAGCCTGGTCTTGCCGTCGCGCTCCATCCGGTTGATGCCCACGTCGATCACCGTCGCCCCCGGCTTGATCCAGTCGCCGGGCACCATTTCGGGCCGCCCGACCGCGGCAACCACAATATCTGCCCGCTTGACCACCTCAGCGAGGTCCCTGGTGCGGCTGTGCGCGATGGTCACCGTGCAGCTTTCGCCCAGCAAAAGCTGCGCCATCGGCTTGCCGACGATGTTCGAGCGTCCCAGCACCACGGCGTCCAGGCCACTCAGATTGCCCAGCGTGTCGCGCAGCATCATCAGGCAGCCAAGCGGCGTGCAGGGGACCATGCTCTTCTGCCCCGTCGCCAGCAATCCGACATTCGAGATATGGAACCCGTCGACATCCTTCGCAGGGTCTATCGCGTTGATGACACTCGCGGAATCCATGTGATCGGGCAACGGCATCTGGACCAGGATCCCGTGCACCGCGGGGTCGGCGTTGAGTTGATCGATCAACGCTAGCAGCGTCGATTCCTCGGTGTCGCGATCAAGCCGGTGCTCGTAGGAATTCATCCCCACCTCGACCGTCTGCTTGTTCTTGGAGCGCACGTAGACCTGGCTTGCCGGGTCCTCGCCGACCAGCACCACGGCAAGGCCGGGCGTGACTCCGTGCCCGGTCTTGAGCCGATCAACATGTTGTGTGACCTGCCCGCGGATCCGCGTCGCGAACGCCTTGCCGTCGATTATCTCTGCTGTCATGGCTTTGCCCCTGTTTTCCAACGATTTGAACCGAAACTCTGGTGACTGTTCTCGGGGCAAATGCCGACCCCTTCAACCGGTTAATTAGAGCCAAGGCCCCGATCGCGCCCTGCAAAAGGCCCTCGATCCGCCCGTCCTTGTTTATTCTGATGGTCGCGGAGTTCTGTTTCAACGGCAGGCCGGGCATGATCATGATTGCAAGGCGGCAAGAGATCGCTCGAAATGCCAGGTTCTTCGCGGGCCTCTGGGATAAAATCATTTACGGCCGCGCTCGCGATCTCGATATCGCATTCGGAACTCATCATAGGACCGTTTTGTATCCCCATGGCAGAGGTTTGCGGCTTTGATTGGCGCATATCGCGCCGACGGAATCAGCGACCCCGCGCGTATACGCGCGGCAATTCGCGCCAGGCCGGCTGGTCTGGGATGTGCAGGCGCAGCATGTCACCGACGCGCAGCACGCCCTCGCGCTCGACCCAGGCGGTCACGCCGCGGCGCCCATGCGCGGCGTGCTTGAAGCGCCGGCCGAACCCCGCCGCGTGATCGTCGATCACCTTGGCCGGCAAGTGGCAGGGGCGGTTTTCCATGTCCACGACCAGCGTCACACCGTCGGGCCCCTGCAGGCGCGCGGCGGGCGGGACATGCGTGAAATCGGGGATTCCCTCGATCACCAGCGACGCCCCGACCCAGGCCGGATCAATCCGGGCGACGCCCATGGTGGTCGCAATCTCGGCAAGTTCCTCGACCGAGAGGATCGAGAATTGCCGCACGTTGCGGATCTCCGTGCCCTTGGGGTATTGCGCGACGACGCGGCTGCAAGAGGGGCGCGTCAGCCCGCCATGTGCCTCGCCGGCGATCCCGGCATAGCTGACCGCGACCTCCTGCAAGGTCTCTGACGCGAGGCTCTTTTCGCGATCCGTCACGCGCCCGATCCACGTGATCTTTCCCTCATATGCCGTCGGTATCAATGCCGGCATGGTCCCCTCGTCAGTTTCATCTTGCCTCAAACACTCGCCCGGAAGGGCCACGACACGCACGTTCAGACCGTCAGGGTAAAGAACATCCGGCGAAACGGGAATAGCACCGTCCCGTCGGCGCGCACCGGATAGGCCGAATGCATGACCTCTTCGTACCGGCGGAGGATGTCCGCCTTCTCGTCGGGATCGAGCGCGGCGAGAACCGGGCGCGCATAGGTGCTCTCGGTATAGCGGCGCACGGGGTGGCTGCCCGGCTCGGCGGTGAGACGCTGGTAATAATCCGTCTCCCACAGGCGCAACTGGCCGATCGGGGCCAGAAGATCCTCGTACCGGACAGGGGCCATCACGCCGGGGGTGCCCATCCTGTCAACACGCCCGGGAAATCGCTCCTCGGCCAGCGTCAACCAGACGCGGTGCGAGGGCGCCTTGTTCTGATGCGGCATCTGCACGGCCAGCGTGCCGCCCTTGCTGAGCATGCGGGCAAGCCGCGGCATGACAGCCTCGTGATTGCCGACCCAGTGCAGCGCGCCGTTGGAATAGATGAGACCGGGCGTGTCGCGCGGTTGCCAGTCGACGATATCGGCCTGTTGCAGGCCGTCATACCCGCCGTCGGAACGTGCTTTTGCAAGCATGGCCGGGCTCGAATCGACCCCGACGACACGGCGCCCGGCGCCGCGCTGGCGAAGCGCCTCGGCCATCGCGCCGGTACCGCAGCCAAGGTCGACCACGTCGCCCGCGCCCATCTGTCCGACGCCATTCAGCAGATCCAGTGCGGGGCGCAAACGGTGATCCCGGAACCTTGCGTAGGCTCCGGGATTCCAATCCGTCATCGTGTGGGACGTCGTCACGTCGACGGCTCGGGCTCCAGCCCTCCGTCGCTCGATCCTGAGGACGGCTTGGGCTTGGTCTTGGGGATCGCCGTGACCGACGGTTTGGATTTCTCGCCCGCGCTGTCGCTGTCGTCGTCAGGCTTGTCGGGCGGATCGCCGCGGATCACCCGCTGGATCTCTTCACCGGTCAACGTCTCGTATTCGAGCAGACCCTCGGCCAGCCGTTCCCACTCGCCGCGGTTTTCGGTGAGGATCTTCAAGGCGTTCTGATACGCGTCGTCGATCATGCGTTTCACCTCGGCCTCGATCAGCTCCTTGGTATGCGCAGAGATCGAGAACCCGCCGGCGGCGTTGCCCATGTAGCCTTCATGCGCCTGCTCGTAATCGACATTGCCGACCTTGTCGGACATGCCCCACCGCATGACCATGGCGCGCGCCAGCCCGCTGGCCTGCTGGATGTCGCCAGCCGGACCGTTGGACACGTTATCCTCGCCATATCTCATGATCTCGGCCGCCTTGCCGGCCATCGTCATGGTCAGCTTTTGCTGACATTCCGCGCGGTGCCAATTCAGCCGGTCAATCTCGGGCAGGCTGACCACCATGCCGAGCGCCCCGCCGCGGGGAATGATCGTCGCCTTGTAGACGGGATCGCATTTCGGCAGGTGCAGACCGACGATGGCGTGGCCGGCCTCGTGATAGGCGGTCTTTTCCTTCTGCTCATCGGTCAGAACCATGCTGCGGCGCTCGGACCCCATCATGACCTTGTCCTTGGCATTCTCGAAATCCATGAGCGTCAGGAACCGGCGGCCAACACGCGCCGCCATCAGGGCCGCCTCGTTGACGAGGTTGGCCAGATCGGCCCCGGAGAACCCAGGCGTGCCGCGCGCGATCAGTCGCAGATCAACGTCGGGGCCAAGCGGGGTCTTGCGCGCATGCACGCCGAGTATCTTTTCGCGCCCCTTGATGTCGGGATTCGGAACGGTGATCTGCCGGTCGAAGCGCCCAGGCCGCAGCAACGCGGGGTCAAGCACGTCCTTACGGTTCGTGGCGGCAACGATGATCACGCCCTCATTGGATTCGAAACCGTCCATCTCGACCAGAAGCTGGTTGAGTGTCTGTTCCCGCTCGTCGTTGCCACCGCCATAGCCGGCGCCACGCGACCGGCCGACCGCGTCGATCTCGTCTATGAAGACGATGCAGGGCGCATTCTTCTTGGCCTGCTCGAACATGTCACGCACACGGCTCGCGCCGACACCGACGAACATCTCGACGAAGTCCGAGCCGGAAATGGTGAAGAACGGCACGCCGGCCTCGCCGGCAATCGCGCGCGCCAGCAACGTCTTGCCGGTCCCCGGAGGTCCGACGAGCAGCGCGCCCTTGGGGATCTGTCCGCCGAGGCGGCTGAACTTCTGCGGGTTTCGCAGGAACTCGACGATCTCCTCAAGCTCCTCCTTGGCCTCGTCGATACCTGCGACCTCGTCAAAGGTCACACGCCCGGATTTCTCGGTCAGCATCTTGGCCTTGGACTTGCCAAAGCCCATGGCACCGCCTTTGCCACCGCCCTGCATGCGGTTCATGAAGTAGATCCAGACCCCGATCAACAGCAGGAACGGCAAAAGCGACACGAGGAATGTCTGAAAGCCGGATTGCTCTTGGCTTTCTGCATTCACCGGCACGCCCTGATCGATCAGTTTCTGCGTGACCTGCGCATCCGACGGCTTGATCGTCGTGTATTCGGTTCCGTCCGTTCCGGTGTAGCGTACCGTTTCCCCGTCGAGGGTCACGCGGCTGACCGACCCGTCCTCGACCGCTGCCACGAACTCGGAATACGGCACCGAGCGGCTTTGCAGCGTGTTGCCCGACCCGCTGAACAGATTGAACAGCGCGAGGATCAACAGGAACAGCACGAGCCAGAAGGCGATGTTTCTTGCGTTGCCCAACAGTTTTCTCCCAAAATTCTCTACCCCGGGCAATGAGCGCGGGGATGCATATCAAAACATAGCCATCACCGGGCGATCTTCAACGTAATTGTGACGTGTCGAAGAAGAACCGTTCGTCGCGGACCAGCGAAATCGCATGACCATTGTTCCAGCCGACAAGCGGCGCGGCGACCAGTCGCCCCGCGTGCCAAAGCGCCGGGCTGGCCAGCGCCGAGGCATGCGGCAGCCCGCTTTCGCGCCAATCGGGGCAGCATTTCAACCCGTCGGGACCCAGTGCGGCGATCTCGGCACCTACAGGCGCGGGGCCCTCGATCCGCCAGCGGCCATCCCAGACCTCGCCTGCCGAAGCGCGCAGATCCCTGACGGCGGCGTATTCCCGTCCGATGCGCGTTGTTGTCGCGCCTGCGTGCAACAGACAGCCCTGCAGCGTCATAGCCTCGCCCGCGCGCGCGGCCCCGAGGAACTGCGTCATGGCCGCCCCGCGCGGCGGGTAGTCGGCCCCGGCGATCCAGCGCAGGCACGCCTGCAGAACCCGCCGCGCCACCTCGTCGGGCAGCGCGGCGAGGCGGGCGCGTGCCAGCAAGATATCGCCGGCCTCGAACCGCACGATATCATCGGCGGCCGCGCGCGCGACAGTATCCAGTGCCGTGCGCGCCTCGGCCAGCCGCCGCGCTGTCTGCGCGAGCATCGGCGTGTCGAGCCCCGCCGCCGCAAGCGCGCCAAGGCCGTCGCGGACCCGCGCGCGCTCATACGTCATGTCGCGATTGGTCGGATCCTCGACCCATCCGACGCCCTGCGCGCGCAGCACGTCGCGCAAGGCGACGCGGCTGACCTCGAGCAAGGGGCGGTGAAAGGTCACGGGGCCGTGGCGCCACCGGTCGCGCATCGCCGACAAACCATCGACCCCTGCCCCGCGCGCCAGCCGCATGATGAAGGTCTCGGCCAAATCATCCTCGGTATGGCCGAGGGTGACATCGCCGGTCCCGTGACCACTCGCCCACTCGGCAAGCAAAGCGTAGCGGGCGCGACGCGCGTGGTCGGGCAGATTGCCTGACCCGTCCCAGCCCTGCCAATCCAGCGTCTCGTGCGGGATGCCGAGGTCGGCGCAAAGCTGCGAGACGCCCGCGGCTTCGTCGGCCGCATCGCGCCGCAGGCCATGATCAACGGTGGCGGCGCGCAGTTGCGGGCCACCCGATCGGCACCAAGCGTGCAACAGGTGCAACAACGCCATCGAATCGCCACCGCCGGAGACGGCGACGCCGAGAGTGGCGGGCGGATCGGGCGCGAAATGGCGCTTGATGGTGTCCAGAGCCGTCAAGGCCGTGTCCGTCACGAACAGCCGATCCGCGCCATTTCCGACCGCGCCGACGCCACCGCATCGGCGTTCGGATACCGCTCGGCCACCTGCCCGAGGGTCACGCAAGCATCCTCGGTCTGGCCCAGTTGCCCAAGCGCACGGCCGAGCCGAAAGAGCGCCTCGGGGGCGTCGTCGGTGTTCGGCGCGGCGCTGAACGCATCGAGATAGGCGCGCGCCGCATCGGCCGTGCGGCCGGCGGCATCCAGTGCCTCGCCGCGCAGAAGGCCCGCGCGCGTGCTCAGCGGGCTACCCGGATAGGCCTCTCGGAAGGCTGCGAACTGCTCGGCCGCGGCCGCGTGATCGCCGGCCTCGAGCGCGGCCTGCGCGCGCTCGAAATCGTCGCGCTCGCCGACGGCCAGCTGCGGGCCGTCACCGCCGTCCTCGTCTGGCACGGCAACGGAAGCGCTCGGGCTTTGCGGCGGGGCCACCCCGCCAAGCGTGCTGCCCGGCTCGAAATTCGAGATGTCGCAGCCGGGCTCCAACTCGCACAGCCGGAACTCCAGATCGCCGAGGCGGTTGGTGCCGTCACTGACCACGCGCTCGATGCGGAACTCAAGCTCTTCGGTCTTGCCCGTCAGGCGCTGGACCTCGCTTTCGATCGCGTTCACGCGGTCGAGGATCGACCCGTCGCCCGAGGGCGCGCTGACGCCGCCGGTGGTGTTCAGTTCGCGCCGCAGTTTCTTGAGTTCGACCGACAGCACGGAAAGTTCCTGGCGAATGTCCGCCAGCGTCTGGTTGTCCTGCGCCACCGCCCCACCCGGGGCGAGGGCGACAAGGAGGGCAATCGAGGCGAGAAGATAGCGCATGGGTCCTCCCCGGATGTCAGCTACCGGCACGCGGGGTCAGCACGGTCACGGCACGGCGGTTCTGCCGGTAACAGCTTTCTTCGCTGCAGATCTCCAGCGGGCGTTCCTTGCCATAGCTGACCACCTCGATCCGGTTGCCGGCGACACCGCGGCTGACGAGGTATTCCTGCGCCGCGTTCGCCCGCCGCGCGCCAAGCGCGAGGTTGTATTCGCGCGTCCCCTGCTCGTCGGCGTGACCTTCAATGATGGCGTCGTATTCGGGATTCGAGATCAGCCATTGCGCCTGCCGGTCCAGCGTGGCCTGCGCCTCGTTGCTCAGCGTCGACTGATCGACGGCAAAGAGGACACGATCGCCGATGGCTTGCTGGAAATACGCCCCGGACGTCGGATCCTGCGCCGATCCGGACATCCCCGCACCGCCGGCACCGCCATTGCCCGCGCCGAGGCCCGCCTGACCCTCGAACCTGTCGGGATTGCTGCACGCGGCGAGCGCCAGCCCCGCGCAAAGGATCACTGTCTTGCTCGTAAAGCCCATTTTTCCTGCCCAGTTCATTGTGATGGATGCCTGCCTCGGTCTTCTACCACAGCCCGCGCGCCGAGGAAACGCGCGCACCGCCGCCTTCACCTCTGCAACGGTCCCCAGGAGGGATCGCTTGCGCCGCCGCGCGTCTCGACCTGCTTGAGATTGCGCCCCGAGATATCCACCGAGTAAAGCCGCGCCTCGCCTTGCGCGCCGCGGGTCTCGCGGGTGAACATGATCACCCGCCCGTTCGGCGCCCAGGTCGGCGACTCGTCGAGGAATGACGCGGTCAGCAATCGTTCCTCGCTGCCATCGGTGCGCATCACGCCGATATGGAAGCGTCCCCCCGACTGCTTAGTGAAGGCGATAAGATCGCCGCGCGGCGACCAGACGGGCGTGCCGTAACGCCCCTGCCCGAAACTGATCCGCCGCGCCTCGCCCCCGCCGGCGGACATGATGTATAGCTGCGGGGCGCCCGAGCGGTCGCTCTCGAACACGATCTGCCGGCCATCGGGGCTGTAGCTGGGGGCCGTCTCGATCGACGGCGCCGAGGTCAGCCGCGCGCTTTGCCCGCCCGAGACATCCATGCGGTAAAGATCGGTATTGCCGCCCTGGCTCAGCGAATAGACGATGGTGCGCCCGTCGGGCGCGAATCGCGGCGCGAAGCTCATGTTGCCGTCGAGGGTCGGCAGCGCCCGTCGCCCCACGCTGGCCACGTCAAGCACGTAGATCCGCGGGAAACCGCTTTCGTAGCTTGTGTAAAGCACCCGGTCGCCGGTGGGCGAGAAGCGCGGCGCGAGGACGAGGCTGGAACTGTCGGTGAGGTACTGGACGTTGGCGCCGTCGTAATCCATGATCGCCAGCCGCTTGGCGCGCTGATCCTTGGGGCCGCTTTCGGCGACGTATACGACGCGGCTGTCGAAATAGCCGCCCTCGCCGGTGATGCGTGAATAGACCTGGTCGGCCACCTTGTGCGCGATCCGGCGCCAACCCGCGCGGGTGCCCACGAATTGCAGCCCGTCACCAAGTTCCCGTCCCGCAAAGACGTCATGGATGCGGAACTGCACCACCAGCCGATCCGACCCGTCGAGCCGCACCGACCCGGTGATCAGCACCTGCGCGTTGATCGCGCGCCAGTCGGCGTATTGCACGGGGCTTTGAAAGCTGGTGATGCGGCTGACATGGGCGTCGCGCGGGATCTCGCGGAACAGCCCGGTGCCGCTGAGATCCGCCGCGATCACGCCGGTGATGTCGCGGCTGACCTCCTGCGCGGCCGCGCTGTCGGCGACGAAGTCCGGCGCGGCAAAGGGCATCGGCTCGATCACCCCCTCGGTGATCTCGATACGCAGCGGGCCGCTGTTTTGCGCAAGCGCGGGCAGCGCCCCAAGCGTCAGCGCCGCGAGAAGGCCGATCAAGTACCGCATCATCTGATCCTCATGCTTTCGGGATTGAATGTCATCTCTATGTCGCGCCACTGGTCGTATTTCTCGGCCGGCAGATCGAAGCCGTCATTGCCGCAGCGGATGATCGCGCGGCGCGCGGCGTCAAAGGCCTGTTTCGCCGCAGCGTCGCCACCGCCCGTCGACCCGACCATGCGGATCGACCCGATCTCGGGCCGACCGCTCTGGTCCATGCTCACGGCGACCACGACCGTGGTGCGCAGCGCCTCGGTGCTCAGGCTGCCCACGTTCCAGCAGCGCTGTACGGCGACACGCAGCGCGTCGCGTTCTCCGCCGGTCAGCGGGGGTCCGCTCGGGCGCTCGGAGCTATCCTGCCCCTCGCCAAGGATCGCTGCGAGCGTGTCTTCGATTGCGCCCCGGTCGGAAGTCGGAGGCTCGGGCTCGGGTTGCTGCGCGGCCCGCGGCTCTGGCGGTGGTTCCGGGTCAGCCCGCGCCACGGTCTCGGACATTTCGGGCCGCGCCCGCGGACGCAACGAGGCGGGTGGTGCGGCGCGCGCGGGCTCTTCGGCCTCGGTCACGATTTCCGGCGCGGCCTCTTCCGGGGCCGTGGCCTCGGACGGCTCTTGCGGGGAGTCGGCGCCTTCATCGGGCATCACCTCGGGCTGCGTCACGTCATCGATGCGCGCGTCGGGCTCCGGCGCGGGTGCCGGCTCGGGCGCGACACGCGGCGCCGAGCGCGGTTGCGGACGCTGCGAGACCTCGGGGACCAATGCCGCCAAATCGTCTTGCGGTGTCTGCATCACCGGCGGCGTATCCGCGACCTCGGCCTGCGCCGGCGGGGTGGCCTGCGGCACATCCGGTGCGGCATCCGCGGGGGCGGCGGCGCTCGCATCCGGGGTATCGGCCGCAGGGGGCGTGTCGGCCCCGGAAGTCACCTGCGGCGCGGCCTCGCCCTGCGCTGGCGGCTCCGGCGTGTCGACATTCGCCACGGCCTCGGGAGAGGCGGCGCGGTCCATGATCGCAGCGAAGTCCTCTTCCGAGACGGTGGTCGCTTGCATCACCTCGAAGGGCGGAGGCGCGGACTGGAAACTGCCGCCGATCAGGGCCCAGCCGATCAGGGCCAGATGACCCGCCCCCGATATGATCTGCCCGGTATTCACGCGTCGCCCCTAGCCGCCCTGCCCGTCAAGATCCGGGCCGCCGGCCTCCGTCACCAGCCCGATATTGCCGAAGCCCCCGCGATTGAGCGCGCCCATGACCTGCATCACGTCGGAATAGGGCACCGCCCCGTCCGCGCGCAGGAAGACGCGCGGGCTTTCGCGCTCGGCCGCGATGGCCCGAAGGCGCGCGATCAGGGTGTCGCGCGGCACCTCGGTGGTCTGGATCATCACCACGCCTTGGGCCGTAATCGTGACGGTCAGTGGTTCCTCGTCCTGGCCCGGCAGCGAATTGGCGGCGGACCGCGGTAGCTCCACGGGCACGCCCACGACCATCAGCGGCGCCGCGACCATGAAGATTATCAGCAGCACCAGCATCACGTCCACGAAGGGGGTGACGTTGATCTCGGACATCGGGCGCGCGCACCGCCGCCTGCGTCCGCGCCGCCCCGCGCCGCCCGAGTTCCCTGCGACCTGTGCGCCCATGGTCTAGCTGTCCAACTGGCGGCTGAGGATGGTCGAGAACTCGTCGGCGAAGGCCTCGTACCCCGCGGCGATCTTGTCGCTGTCCGCGCTCAGCTTGTTGTAGAAGATCACCGCCGGGATCGCGGCGAGAAGCCCCAGACCCGTCGCCAGAAGCGCCTCGGCGATGCCGGGGGCGACGACGGCGAGATTGGTGTTCTGCTGCTCGGCGATGTTGATGAAGGCATGCATGATGCCCCAGACGGTGCCGAAAAGGCCGATGAACGGCGAGGTCGACCCGACCGTCGCCAGCACCTGCAACCCGTTCTGCAGGCTGTGGGACTCGCGCGCGATGGCCACGTCCATGCTGCGGTCGATGCGCGAGGTGGCGCCGGGGATGAGCGCGCCATCACTGCGGTGACTGCGCCGCCATTCCAGCATTCCGGCCGCGAAGACGCGTTCGGACCGGCCCTCGGGCTCTGGCCCGATCTCTTCGAAGAGACCATCTAGAGGTTCGCCCGACCAGAACCGCTGATCGAACACGTCCGCTTCGCGGCGCGCGGTGCGGAACGAAAGGTGTTTCTGGATGATGATCGCCCAGGCCCAGAAAGACGCCACGATCAGGACGAGGATCACCAGTTTCACCACGAAGGTGGATTGCGCGAAAAGCGCCCACATGGAGAAATCAATCTTCTGTGCCATTGCCAGGGTTTCTGCTTCCATCTGCCTGCTCTTTTTATGCCTGGCCGGTTCGCCGACCTTATTACGTTGACAATATCCCATTTCCATGCCGAACGCCAACAGATCCGCGGCGTGACGCCAGATGGCGTTGGCAGGTCAGTGAAGCCGCAGGCGGATGTTCGCCGGAAGCCGCGCCGGCTGCCCGGCCTCTGTCAGGCACACCACCGTGACCGTCGCCTGAAAGAGTTTTTCCACGGCGCGCGATACCGTCTGTTCCAGCACAAGGCGCGCGCCGGTGACCTGCAGCGTGCGGGTCTCGACGGCGAGCGTGTCGTCGAAACGCGCCGGGCCCAGGTAATCCGCCTCGATGCGCCGCACGGCAAAGATCAAACCGTCGCGGCTGCGCATCGCGTTCTGGTCGAGGCCAAGATCGCGCACCCACGCGCTGCGGGCACGCTCGATGAACTTGAGATAATTGGCGTGATAGACGATCCCGCCCATGTCGGTATCCTCGTAATATACGCGGATCTCGAATTGATGGGTCATGCGCCGGGCCTTGCTGTCGCTTCGCGGATGTCGTTACGACGTCCGCGGCGCATGGACAAGCGCTATCATCCGGCTGTAATATGCACCCATCCGCGATGGACCGCGCGCCCCATGCCAACGCTTTGCCGTGACTGCCTGACACAATTCGACGCAGGGACCCGCTGTCCCGCCTGTAGCGGGCCGCGCCTCGTGGCGCATCCGGAACTTTGGGACCTGTCGATCGCGCACATGGATTGCGACGCCTTCTATGCCAGCGTCGAGAAGCGCGACAATCCCGATCTGGCCGACAAGCCGGTGATCATCGGCGGCGGGCGGCGCGGCGTGGTGTCGACCGCGTGCTACATCGCGCGCATCCGCGGCGTGCGCTCGGCGATGCCGATGTTCCAGGCGCTGAAGCTGTGCCCCGAGGCCGTGGTCGTGCCGCCGCGCATGGCGGTCTATGCCGAGGCCTCGCGCGCCATTCGCGACATGATGCGCGACCTAACCCCGGCGATCGAGCCGCTGTCGCTCGACGAGGCGTTTCTCGATCTTTCGGGCACCGCAAAGCTGCACGGCGCGCCGCCGGCGGTGATGCTGGCCCGTCTGGTGCGGCGCATGCGTGACGAACTGGGGCTCACCGGCTCCATCGGGCTGAGCCACAACAAGTTTCTGGCCAAGATCGCCTCTGACCTCGACAAGCCGCACGGATTCGCCGTGATCGGCGCCGCCGAGACCGCAGGCTTCCTGCACGACAGGCCCGTCAGCCTGATCTGGGGCGTGGGGCAGTCAACGCTGCGCGCGCTCAACGCCGCCGGTATCCACACCTTCGCCGATCTGCGGAGATGGGAGCGGCGCGATCTGTGCGCACGCTTCGGCGGCATGGGCGACCGGCTGTGGCATCTCGCGCGTGGGCAGGACCGGCGCCGCGTCTCGGCCAACGCCCCTGTCAAGTCGATCTCGAACGAGACGACATTTTCAGTAGATACCGCCGACGCCGACCTGCTCGACGGGCATATCTGGCGGCTGTCGGAAAAGGTGGCCGACCGCGCCAAGGCCAAGGCGCTGGCCGGGCGGGTGGTCACGCTGAAGCTCAAGCGCGCGGATCACACGCTGCTGACCCGCCGCCATAGCCTGCGCGACGCCACGCAGATGACCGACACGCTTTATCGCGGTGCGCGCGCGCTGCTCGACCAAGTGCCACGCGGGGCGTCCTACCGGCTGATCGGCGTGGGGGTGTCGGATCTGGTCCCCGAGGCGGGCGCCGACCGGTCTGTCGATCTTCTCGACCCGCAGGCGGCGCAACGCGCCGAGGCGGAACGCGCGACCGACCGCATCCGCGCGCGCTTCGGGGCCGCGGCGATCGTCAAGGGGCGCGCGCTGCGCTAGACCAGCGGATCATTCGGCCGCCAGCGGCATTGCCTCGGCGCGCCCGATCTCGGTGATCTCTTGCACCACCCCGCGCATCAGGTCGAGGAACCGCTCGAAATTGCGGTTCGGACGCACGAGCCGCTCGTCCATGTAAAGCGCACGGTCGATCTCGACCTGCACGGCATGCCGCCGTCGCCCGGGGCGCCCGTAGGTCTGCGTAATGTAGGCCCCGGCAAAGGGCGTGTTGCGCGTGACGACCAGCCCCGCGCGGATGAACGCCGCCTCGATGCGGTCCACCACCGCCGCATCGGCCGAGGCGCCGAACCGGTCGCCCAGCACGATCTCGGGCCGGCGAAGCCCGCGCTGCGCGACCGAATCCATCGCCTCGTGCGGCATCGAATGACAATCCACCAAGATCGCCTCGCCGAACATCATGTGGGCCTCGTCGAGGGCGGCCTGCAGCGCGGCATGATAGGGACGCCAGACGGTATCGATTCGGTTGCGCGCCTCGATCAGGCTCAGCTTGCCGGAATAGATCGCCCGCCCGTTGGCAACCACCCGCGGTATCACGCCGAGCCCCGAGGCAATGCGCGGATTGTGCGCCTGTCGCGCCACCCCCTCGATCAGCGCCGGATCGAGCTCCTCGTCGCTGCGGTTGAGATCGACATAGGCGCGCGGCGTGCCGGCGCAAATCAAAGGTGCCCCGGCTTGGGGCGCCGACGCGAAGATCTGGTCGACGAACGCATCTTCCGACGACCGCACGGATCGCTCGTCCAGCGCGATGCGGTGCAGGAAGGCATTCGAGTACGCCCGCCCGCTATGCGGTGATGCGAACACAACCGATGTGGTGCGCCGGTCCGGCAGCGTCAGGTGGTAGGCGGCTGTCGGCATGCGCTGTCCCCCTCTAACCTATATAATAGACCGAAAACTTGCATCTAAAAGCCCTTGATCCCCTCCACGACTCCTTTTATACGCGCTCCACCTGCGCATGGCACGGTCGATCTCGGAATCCGGGGTTCCGCCGGCACAAGGTATTCAGGGGCGATTAGCTCAGCGGTAGAGCACTTCGTTGACATCGAAGGGGTCACTAGTTCGAACCTAGTATCGCCCACCATGAATTCACTGTCGCGCGCGTGTCGCGGGACGCCCGAAACCCGAGGCGCTGGCCCGCGCCGCACAGATAGGAGACGACCGATGAAGGTTCGTAACTCGCTGCGTTCGCTCAAGAACCGGCACCGCGATTGTCGTGTCGTGCGCCGCAAAGGCCGCGTCTACGTGATCAACAAGACCCATCGCAAGTTCAAGGCCCGCCAAGGCTGATCACTGCGCCGGGCGTTTGTGCGCCCGAAAATTTACAAGGCGCTGCCGTATTGCGGCGGCGTCTTTCGCATTGGCGCCAAGCCTTGGGAGGATCGTCCGGAACATGGCTCAGTCGCGGCCGCCCGCGGCGCTTCCAATCGCGCGACCCGCTTGGAGCATCTCGCGCAGATTGCGGTAATAGGCGATGTTCTCTTCGATCTTCGCGTCGTCCAGATCGACGGACAGCGTTGCGCGTGCCTCGCGTTCGCGCCCGGCCAGACCGTAAAGCAGCGCAAGGTTGCCGCGCGTGCGGGCCGTCGCCTGACTGTCACGCACCAACTCCTTCAGGATCTCGATCCCGGCGCCGGGTTCACCCGACAAGCCACGCGACAGCGCCAGATTGCTGAGCAGCGCGAAATCGGTCGGGTCGATCTTCAGGCCCTTGCGATATTCCACCTGCGCCTCGGCATGGCGGCCAAGCTGATCCAACGCGATCCCGCGCGCGGTGATGACGCGCAGGTCACGCGGCGCCTCTTCCTCCGCGCGCTGCAGCGTCGTCAACGCCTCCTCGGCGCGCCCATCGGCCAACTGCGTGCGCGCCAGTTCCAGCATGATCTCCGGATCGTCTGCGCGCCGCGACAGCGCCTCGCGCAATGCCTGCTCCCCGCGCCGGGTCTGGCCTAGATTGCGGTAGCTTTGCCCCAGCCCCACCAGCGCATCGATCGAGTCGGGGTTCGCCGTGAACTCTCGCCGGTAAAGCGTCGCCGCCGTCTCGTGATCGCCCTGCGCCGCCGCACTGTCGGCCAGCCGCAACGACGACGGCGCGGAATTGGCCGAGGCGAGCCGATCGCTGTCCGCGGCACATCCGGCAAGCAGAAGCGACGCCACAACAACACCGCAAGTCTTGAAGGCCGGTCTTGCGATAGTTCCCTTGAATATCGGCACTTTCTTCAACAGTCCTGCTCTTTTCGTGAGTTTGTAGCAACTATCTCACCCACTCACAAAGAGAAACTGACACCACGCACCAATCGAGACGGGGCGCCGCCATGCCCATCCTGTCCAACGCGATGGAAATGCCGGTCGGCGGGACGAAACCAGGCGTCATCGGGCTGGGAATGCCGCACGATTTGATTTACACGTCTTCGTTGGTCGATCATGCGAACGCCGCGCGCAGCCAGGGCGCGGTCGTTCCCGAAACCCCGCAGATGGAAAGCAAAATGCAGTCAAGCAAAAGAAACATGGACGAACGCGCCCTCAGGGATCTGCTCGAAGCGGATGAAACCGAAATGAGTGTCGTGTTCTCCGATCCCTCCTTGCCCGACAACCCGATGATCTTCGTAAGCGAGGAGTTCGAGGCGCAGACCGGCTACACTCCCGAAGAGGCGACCGGCCGCAATTGCCGGTTCCTGCAGGGCCCGGAAACCAGCCAGGACGCGGTCCAGGCCATCCGACACGGCCTGCGCGCCCAGACCCGTTTCACAATCGACATCCTGAACTACCGCAAGGATGGCTCGACCTTCATGAACAGGCTGCGGATCAGGCCGATCTACGACGCCGACGGCCAACTCATGTTCTTCGCCGGCGCCCAGAACCCCGTCTGAGATCCGTCCTGCCTCACGCCTCGGGTCCGGACGCCGCTTTTCGGAAGAGACCTGACGGCACCTTTCCAAGTCCACGAATGATCGTAACAGGGCTACCAATGTGAACCGGCGGGTTGAAAGACCCCAATTTACCTGGTCACAAAAACCGGGCCATTCAAAAGGAGGGTTGTTCTCGTCGCGTTCGAAGCGAAAAGAAGAACAGACGATGCGCAAATGACTTTGTAAGGAATAACAGATTGTCGAGATCCTGCAGGAGAACGCGGCCGGGGCGAAGGCCGCGGAGTTATTTTGCAAGCATGGCATGTCGGACGCCTCGCGCCAGACGTGGAGGAGTCGGCTGAAGGATCTCGAAGTCGTGAACGCCGGGCTGGAGCGCCTACTGGTGGACGCCATGGTCGACAATACCGGGCTGAAAGGGCTGCTGGCGATAAACTCCTGACCGTTCGGCCGGAGGCCGCCATTGGTGAAGCGGATGTGGCCGGTGACGGCGCTGGCGATTTAAGCTGTCGCGCCGGACATGGCGGGCTTCAAACGAGGGCGCGATCCTGCTGCGTCGTTGGTCGACTTGAGATGTGGATGAAACTGCCAGCGACAGAGGTCATGCGTGGAGGGACATGAGCCGAAAACATGCAGGCGAGGGCCGGCAGGTAATTCGCGCATGCTGTTCATCGGGACGCGGAAATGAACAGAACAGGCATTTGATAACCCTTGCAGTCTCAATCCGAGAAGTTTAGAAGCTGCGACGGCTTGGCGAGTTGGCGGAGTGGTGACGCAGCGGATTGCAAATCCGTCCACGCCGGTTCGATTCCGGCACTCGCCTCCATTTCTTTCTAAATCATAGGGTAAGCGGCTGAGCGGTCGGGTGTGACACAAAGTGGGACACACGCCCTATGATGCTGTCATCCTATCTAATACCAGCGCGCTTAACTGATGACCTTTCTGATCCACGGGTAGAGGCAGAGGGACCGGATGCGTTCGGCGTCTTCGGCGACGCCGTTCTAGGCAGTGCAGCAGGCGTCGACGATGGCGTCGTAGTCCTCGAGAAGGCACAGGGAGAGAAACCGGTCGCGCAGGTAAAGCCAGACCCGCTCCATCGGGTTGAGCTGGGGTGAATAGGGCGGAAGCGGCACGAGCGTGACGTTCG
>NZ_JBAPKY010000028.1:0-49958 GCF_037083785.1 Roseovarius sp. D22-M7 | reverse complement strand
CCCACGTGGTGCCGCCGCCGGCGCCGATGGCGAAATCGGCCGCGGCCATGGCGGCGGCCATGTCCGAAACGTCCACCGCGACCTGCGTGGGCCACGGCATGTCCTCGGCCTGCGCGCGCACCCGGTCCAGCGCGGGCGCGCTGGAGCCCATGATCACGTTGATCCGCAGATCCTCGTGCAAGGGGGCCTCCCGCAACGCGCCCAGCACTGCAGAGGTGGCATCGGCCCGGTCCACCCCGCCCATCGTGACAAGCAGGTGGCGCAGGCCCCGCCCCGCGCGCGCGGACAGCGCGCCGGCGCGGGCCGCGGCGAATTCGGGCCGCAGCAGCGCGTATCGTGGCCCGATGAGGCGTTTGCAGCCCTCTGGTACCAGCCCGTCATGATCCGCAGCCGCATGTCCGAGGTTCTGGTCGAGCAGCAGGTCGCACACGTGCGACCGGTCGCCCAGATCGTCGATCACTATCAGCCGCGTGCCCGCGGGCCGCGCCGCCGCCTGCCAGCGCGCGTCGAACGCGTAATGATCCATCACCAGCCAGTCGGGCGGGTCCGTGTCGAGCGCCGCGCGCGTCTCGGCCGCGTCCTGCGTCCAGGCCACACCGGCCCAGTGTGCGTGCGCGGGCGGGCCGTCGGTGACGGTGGGCGCGGGGCCCGTGGGTGCGGGCAGCAGCGCCACGTCGAACCCCGCCGCCACGATCCGGTTCGCCATGTGTCCGGGCAGCGCACGGGTGACAAAGCGGCACGCAGCACCCGCCGCCCGCAGTGCGCGCGCCAGCGTCAGGCAGCGCATCACGTGCCCGGTGCCGATCTCGACTGAGGCGTCGGCGCGCAAGGCGATCCTCATGGCGGACCCTCCATCTGCATGGCGCGCATCGTCCATTCGGCCCGCTGCCAGTCTTCTTCGGTGTCGATGTCCTGCACCCGGTGTCGCGGCACGGCGAGGCCCTGCGCGCCCGCCTCGAAGACCCCGAGGCCACGTGTCCAGCTTTCCGCACGGCCCCAGTAGAACTGCCCGGCATCGTGCCACGCCTCTTCCAGGTCCTGCGAGCGGGTCTGCATCCTCGCGGGATCGAGCATCTCGATCCCGCCCGACGCGTCGCGGCGAAGCGCGCGCTGGATCGGAAAGGCGTAGGTGGTCACGCTCAGCACGAAGGGCGCGCCGGTGTCCTGAAGCCGGCGCAGGCCGGCCTGCAGATCGGCCGGTGCCACGAAGGGGGCCGTGGCGTAAAGGCAGCAGACCGGCGTCCTGGCCGCGATGTTCAGACGGGTGACGGCATCGGCGATCACCGGCACGGTCGGCGTGTGGTCATCGGCCAGCTCCGCGCCGCGTCGAAAGGGGGCTTCGGCACCGCTGCCCTCCGCCACCTCGGCGATCTCGTCATCATCGGTCGATACGACGATACGGTCGAAACACCCGGCCGCGATCGCGGCGCGGATCGGCCAGGCGATCATCGGGCTGCCGCAGAATTGCCGGATATTCTTGCGCGGGAGGCGCTTCGACCCGCCACGCGCCGGGATGACGCACAGGGTCATGCCGCCAGCGCTCCCGACAGGGCAGCGACGACGGTCGCCTGATCGTCATCGGTCAGCCCGGCATGCAGCGGGATCGAGATGGCGCGCGCGTAGTAATCTTCAGCGGCCGGGAAATCGCCAGGGCCGAAGCCCAAGCGGCGGTAATAGGGCTGCAGGTGCACGGGGATGTAATGCAGGTTCACGCCGATGCCGCCCGCGCGCAGCGCCTCGAAGGTCGCGCGGTGACGCGTCGGATCGTCCAGCCGGATCACATAGAGGTGCCAAGAGGACTGCGCCCCCGGCATCCGCCAGGGCACGCGCAGCGGCAAGTCGGCCAGCATCGCGTCATAGCGCCGCGCAAGGTCGCGGCGGCGGGCGATGAAGGCGTCCAGCCGCTCCATCTGGCTGAGGCCGAGGGCCGCCTGCATCTCGGTCATGCGGTAGTTCCAGCCCAGTTCCAGCTGCTGGTAGTACCAAGGGCCGTCGGGGGCATGGGTCATCAGGTCCTTATCGCGGGTGATGCCGTGACTGCGCAACCGCGCCATGCGCGCGCCCAGTTCCGCGTCGTTGGTCAGGGCCATGCCGCCTTCGGCGCTGGTGATGATCTTGACGGGGTGAAAGCTGAACACCGTGATGTCGGAATGGGCGCAATTGCCGACCGGCGCACCGCGGTAATCGGCCCCGATGGAATGGCTGGCATCCTCGATCAGCCGCACGCCATGCGTGCGGGCGAGCCTTGCGATGCGCGCCATGTCGGGCGATTGCCCACACATGTGCACGGCGACGATCACCTTGGGCAAACGACCCGCACGGGCCGCGGCCTCCAGCCTGGCCTGCAGCGCGTCGGGACAGATGTTGAAGGTCTGGGGGTCGATATCGACGAAATCCACGTCCGCGCCGCAATAGCGCCCGCAATTGGCCGAGGCCACGAAGGTGACGGGCGAGGTCCACAGAAGATCGCCCGGACCCAGATCAAGCGCGAGACACGCGACGTGCAGCGCCGAAGTCGCCGAATTGACCGCGACCGCCTGAGCCGCCCCGACCAGCGCCGCCACCGCCGCCTCGAAGCGCGGCACGACCGGACCTTGGGTCAGGTAATCCGACCGCAGAACGGCCTCGACCGCCTCGATGTCGTCATCGCTGATCAGCTGGCGGCCGTAAGGGATCATCAGATCTCCCCGATCTTTTCGCGATGCGCCGCGATCCAGTCGGCGAGCGCGGCTTCGCTCATCCAATCCGGGTTGAGGTCGCTGGTATAGCTGAAATCCTCGGCCACCTTGCGCCCGTCCTTGATGCGTGCGGGGTCGTCCGACCACTTGTTGATCGCCGGCAGGATCTTGAAATGCGCGTCGTATTCGTAGGTATAGGCCGCGTCCTCGAGGCCGATCATCTGCTCGTGCAGCTTCTCGCCGGGGCGGATGCCGACGATCTCGTGGCGCGCCTCGGGGGCGATCACGCGGGCGATGTCGGCCACCTTCATCGAGGGGATCTTCTTGACGTAGATCTCGCCGCCGATCATGTCCTCGAACGCGTGCCAGACCAGCTCGACCCCCTGCTCGAGGCTGATCATGAAGCGGGTCATGCGGCTGTCGGTGATCGGCAGCACGCCGCTCTCGGCGATCGACATGAAGAACGGGATGACCGAGCCGCGAGAGCCCATGACGTTGCCGTATCGCACCACCGAGAACCGCGTGCCGTGCTCGCCCGCATAGGCGTTGCCGGCGACGAACAGCTTGTCGGAGGCCAGTTTCGACGCCCCGTAGAGGTTGATCGGCGACGACGCCTTGTCGGTCGACAGCGCCACGACCCCCTTCACGCCCTTGTCGATGGACGCGTCGATGATGTTCATCGCGCCGTTGACGTTAGTTTTGATGCACTCGAACGGGTTGTACTCGGCCGTCGGCACGATCTTGGTGGCGGCGGCGTGCACGACGTAGTCGACACCGTCGAACGCCCGGTAAAGCCGGTCGCGATCGCGCACGTCGCCGATGAAGAACCGCACGCGGCTGTCGTCGCCGAAGATCTTGGCCATCTCCCATTGCTTCATCTCGTCGCGCGACAGGATGATCACCTTCTTCGGGGTGTAGGACCTGAGCAACATCGGCATGAAGGTGTGCCCGAACGAGCCCGTGCCGCCAGTGATCAGAACCGTGCAATTGTTGAACATCTCAAGGGGTATCCTGCGGTCGGTATAGGGTGTGCTTTAGGGCGGCGCTACCGGCTTGAGCGTCTTCCTCATCCTTTCNATCGCGCACGTCGCCGATGAAGAACCGCACGCGGCTGTCGTCGCCGAAGATCTTGGCCATCTCCCATTGCTTCATCTCGTCGCGCGACAGGATGATGACCTTCTTCGGGTCGTACCGCGTCAGCACCATGGGCACGAACGCATGCCCGAAAGAGCCCGTACCGCCGGTGATCAGGATCGTGGAATTGGAGAGCATCTGCTGTCTCTGGCCTCTGCCGGGGTCACCGTGGTCGCGGATCGGGCGCCGCATCTTCACCATGCCGCAATGCGGCAGCACCGACCAGATGCGCCGCCCGAGTTTCCGGGCCGTGTCTGCGCGCCTGTGACATCACCGCATCTGCACATGCTCTGGTTGCACTGCCACGCGGGCCACGGAAAATCAACGGCCACGATCAGACCTTGGACGGCGTCCCGGATGTTTGCGGCGAAAAACCCGCCTCTTGCATCAGCGCGTCGGACGCCGTCTCGACCTCGTGTTCGAGCCGGGCCATGAAGGTATCGCGGTCGAGCCCCGCCCTGATCCGCGGCAGGAATTCGACGACCGCCAACCCGGGCTTGCGCAAGATGCCCTTGCGCGGCCAGAACAGGCCGACATTGGTGGCCACGGGGACGCAATCCCGCGCCAGATCGCGGTAGAGCACCCCGCTGCCGACCTTGTAGGGCGCCTTCACGCCCGGCGAGATGCGGGTGCCCTGCGGGTAGATGATCAGCTGCCCCGGCGCCTGCCGCCCTTTCGCGACATCCGTGACCATCTGCCGGATCGCCTGGCTGCGCTTGCCCCGGTCGACCGGCACGCAGCCGATGCGCAGCGCGTATTGCCCGATCACCGGCGCGTACATCAATTCGCGCTTCATGATGAACTTGCCGGCCGGGACGCTGCCGAAGATCAGGATGATGTCGAGAAAGCTTTGATGCTTGGCGACCACGAGCACCTCGTCGGTGGGCGGCGTGCCGCGCACCTCGGTGCGCAGGCCGACCATCCAGCCCGCGGTCCAGCGCACCCACCGGCACCATGTGTGGCAGGCGGTCAGCGCGCCCTTGCGGCTGGCCAGTGCCCAGGGCAGGAAGGCCAGCCCAATGAGCACCATCATCGCATAGATATTGACCACGAAGATCAGCGACCGAAGCCATTGCAGCGCAGGCGTCATGATATGTCCCTTTTCGCGTTCGGCGCGGCGCCCCGGCTGGTGCCATCTGCCCCGATCCCCATACATGCAACAGGGGGGCCACGGGCGCAATCGCCCAAGCGGCGGCCGGCTTTGCTCTTTTCCATGCCCACAGAAGCGCTTATGCTGCGCGTGGCCCACGCAAGATGAGACGTGATCCCTCAGACCACAGACAACAGGGTGCACCATGCGGTTGACGTGTCCGAATTGCGGGGCGCAGTACGAGATCCCCGAAACGGCGATCCCGGATGACGGGCGCGAGGTGCAATGCTCGGCCTGCGGCGAGACATGGATGCAGCAGCACGCCGATGCGGCCATGCTCGCAGCACAGCCCCCCGCGGACAAGCCCGCGCCGCCCCACCCCGAGCCTGCACGGCGCCGACTCGATCCCGAGATCGCCGATATCTTGCGCAGCGAGGCGGCGCGCGAGCGTGCGAAGCGCGCCGCAGAGGCGACGGGCGACGTTCCACTCGAGCGCGAGCCATCGCAGATCGAAACGGCGGCGACACAAGGCCGGTTTCCCGATCCGGAACGGATCAACTCTTCGTTGACCCCGTCGCGGGGCCACACGGCAGGCGCTACGCCGCAAGATCCCGCGTCCACGCCGATCCCCGCCGCGCGCAGCGGCTTCGGCGTCGGGTTCTGGGTCGTGGTGATCGCCTTCGGGCTGGCTGCCGGTGTCTACCTGACGGCGCCCGAAGTGATCGCGCTGGTTCCCGAGGCAGAGCCTGCAATCGAGCGCTACGTGGCCTCTGTCGATGGTGCGCGCCTGCGGCTCGACACGTTCGTCGATCAGGTGATCGCGCAGATCAGCGGCGGCTGACACCCAGCGCCGCGCGGTCAGCCCGCGCCACGCCACGCATCGAGGATGTAGCGGCTGGTCATCAGGTCGAGATGCGCGCCGCCGCCGTTCTTGAACAACGTGATCTCGTCGTCACTTTGTCGGCGAAAGGCCTCGGGCGCGTAATAATCCGCGATCAGATCGTCCCGCGTGATGGCGCCGATCTCCAGCGGGATGCGCATCTCGCCGATATGGCCGATGGTCGTGTCGAAGCTGTCGACGAAGATCCGCGCGCGGCGCAAGCATTCGTCGTCGGCCTCGCGCATGTCGGGACGGTAGGCGCCGATCAAATCCACATGCTGGCCGGGCTGCAACCACCCCCCCTTGATCAGCGGATCCGTGGACATGGTGGCGCAGGTAACGATATCGGCGTCGCGTACGGCGCGTTCCAGATCGTCGGCGACGCGCAGGCCCGGGCAGTCGGCCGCCATTTCTTCGGCATTGGCGCGGGTACGGTTCCAGACCCTGAAGCGGGCAGCGGGAAAGGCCGAGCGATAGGCCTGCCACAGCGACCGACCGACGGTGCCGGCACCGACGATCAGGATGTTCTCGCTGTCGGGCCGCGCAAGGCGCGTGGCGGCGTAAAGGCTGTCGCCGGCGGTCTTCCACTTGGTTACGAGATGGAAATCCACCAGCGCGGCGAGCGTTCCATTGGCGTCGTCATAAAGGTTCACCGCCCCGTTGATGCGCGCCTCGCCCCGGTCGGGATTGCCGGGAAAGATGGTGGCGCATTTGACAGCGATCCCCATCCCGTCGATCCACGCCGACCGGTTGAGCAGCGTATCGGCCCCGCGGTAAAGGAAGGTATCGGCGATCTCGGCGCGGGGCAGGTCGTGACCGGCCTTGAAGGCCGCGCAAAGCCCGAGCCAGTCGAGATTGGCCTCGCCCGCCTCGAAAGGAATGATCGTCAGGCTCATGGGGCACCTCCTCTCCATCAGCGCCGGTAGCGCGCGGTCTTCGCGGTCATGGTCTCATCGTTCACCGACTCGCGCCAGAGCAGATAGAGGCCGGACCCCACGATCAGTGCGATGCCGATCCAGGCGGTGGCATCGGGGAAGGTGCCAAAGACCACCACCCCCCACATGATCGCCAGCGGCATGGCGACATATTCGAACGGGGCGGCGAAGGCGGCCTCGGACAGCCGGTAGGCCTGGCTGATGAAGAGCCCGCCAAGCATCCCCGAAACACCCAGCAGCAGCAGGATGGGGTAATCGACGAAGGCCGGCCATGTCCAGGCGCGAAACAGAAAGTCCATCGACGGGTGCGCGGAGCCCGAGAAGCGCCCGTCTCCGACGCCCAGCCCGATCACCGTGCTGGCGATGATGAAAGTCAGCTGGATGTAGAAGGCCATGGTCGGTGCGCTTTCGGTGCCACCGATCTTGCGCGTCAGCATGTGCAGCGTGGCGTAAAGGAACGCGGCGCCGATCGGCAGCAGCGAGGCGAGCTGGAACGCCGCCGTGCCTGGCTTGACGATCACCAGCACACCGGCAAAGCCCACGGCGATGGCCGACCACCGTCGGATGCCCACGGTCTCTTTCAAAAAGATCACCGAAAACATCGTGATGACCAGCGGCGAGACGAAGAAGATCGCCGTCGCGTCGGCGATCGGCAACGCCGCCAGCCCCAGGAAAAGGCACATGTTGGCGCTGACAACGCAGAGCCCGCGGATAAAATGCACCAGCGGACGCCGCGTGCGCAGGACGCCAAGGCCGCCAGCCAACGGGACGACGCAACAGAAGAACGCGGTCAGCGCCACACATGCGCGGATGAACACGATCTGGTGCAGCGCATAAGTGTCCGACAGGAACTTGATCCCGACATCGTTGATCGAGAAGCACAGCACCGCCGCCACCGCATACGCGGCGCCGATCAGGTTGGTGCGCTGAACGGTCGCGGTGGTCATGAGGGGTCCAAGGTTTGCCGTCTGTCACCGCCAGAAGATCGGAGGCCCTTGGTATTGTAAACCCCCCGGCGCGCCGCCGGGGGGCCTGCACGCGTGAATGGTCATGGAGATATCAGAGGGATCAGATCCTTAGATCTTCCTCGCTCATACCCGACTCGATAGCCTTGATGTACCAGTTCGGTTTACGCCCCATTCCGGTCCAGGTCAGGGTCGGGTTTTCCGGATGGCGATAGCGCGGCAGGCGCTTGGTGCTTCCGGTCTTGGACGCACCAACGATCGCCTCGAGGGAATAACCCATTTCCTTGGCCTGCGCCTCAAGCTTTTCCCGGGCTTCGGCCAATTGCCGCGCCTCGTAGGTTTCGATCGCCTTGTCCACGTCTTTCCTAAGCTTCTTCAACTCTTCGAGCGACATTTCTTCCAGTTGCATGTGATGTTTTCCAGTCCGTATGTTGGAACAATAGTTTATCAGCGAGTTCCATAAAAAGGAAAGGCTTTTGTTGCGCAAGGCCTTTGTCGTTAATAATGCTTTACAAGCTCAATGTACGCATCATCAGTCAAGGTTCGCTTTCATGCAAAGATGAACGATCGCGGCACCGTCATTTGGGTGCAAAGTCATGGGTACGTGATGTTGCACTACGACATAAGCAGGCGATGTAGATCGCGACGCACCTTTGGAAGGTAAAAGTTGTTTTGTCGAACACGAGCGAAAATCGGTTATCGAACCATCTGACGCTTGTCGCCTCGGTGAGCGTTCCTCTGCTGACAGTTTCATTAACAGGCTGGGTTTCTTACCTTACCACAAGGGCGAACGCCAAAGCCCAAGACCGACATCGTGATCTTGCCTACCAACTAAAGCTCGCGGAATTCCGTCACCCTTGGATTTTCGACATACGTGACGATTTTGCAATCTACACAGGGCGTACATGAGACAAAGACCTCAATGAGGGCAAGGAAGCCAGAAAAGAACAAGTCATGGCACAGGCCCGCATCCTGATGAGGATGAACCCGAGTGCTCCGGAATATGAGACGTTGCTGCATTCACTTCGCAATCCGGGTGCGAAACCGGAAGACGGCAGGAAAGCACTGTTCGAACTTGGGCAGCGCATCCTGAAACGAGAATGGGACCGCGTGAAGTGAGATCCCAAAAAAGTACATGGAAACCAAGCCAAGATGCCTGAGGCTGTCGAAAAATCTGCGTCCGTTGATTGAGCGAAGTCACGTGAGTCCCTCGCGATTACCGGCTGACAAAGTCCACTAAGACCTCACCCGCCCGCTTGCCTGGCCCGCCGCACAGCCCGCTCCAGCGCGTCCAGAAAGCGCGAGCGGTCGGCGCGTGAGAAGCCCTTGCCGCCGCCCTGCCGAAAGGGATCGGCGGCGCGCAGGTCGGTCATCAGGTCGCGGGTGGCCAGCAGGTTGCCGATATTGGCGGCGGTGAACGCCTCGCCGTCATGTTTGAGGACCTCGGCCCCCGCCTCGACGCATTTCGCGGCCAGCGGGATGTCGCCGGTGACGACCACGTCGCCCGGCCCCGCACGCTCGGCGATCCAGATGTCGGCCACATCCGGGCCGTCGGACACGATCACCGTCTCGACCAGCGGGTTCTGCGACGGGCGAAGGCCACCGTTCGAGACGACGCAGATCCGCAGCCCGTGCCGAGTGCCCACCCGCTCGGCCTCGGTCTTGACCGGGCAGGCATCGGCATCGACGAAAATGGTCATGCCATCATCCGGCGTGAAGCGCCTCGGCGTGGAAGGCCACGTGATCCTCCATGAAGGTGGACATGAAGAAATAGCTGTGATCGTAGCCTTTCTGCATCCGGAACATCCCCTCTTGTCGCCGCGCGGCCATCGCGCCCGCCAGCGTTTCGGGGCGCAGCAGCTCCATGAACTGATCGGAGGTGCCGGTATCGACCAGCACTGGCCCGTCAAAGCCGCGCTCGGCCATCAGCAGGCTGGAATCGTACGGCGCCCACGTGCTCTCGTCCTCGCCGAGATACGCTGCGAATTGCTTGCGGCCCCAGTCGCCCCCCGTCGGGTTGCAGATCGGCGCGAAGGCCGAGACCGAACGGAAGCGCCCGGGCAGCGACATCGCCAGCGTCAGCGCGCCATGCCCGCCCATGGAATGCCCGGTGATCGCCTGACGGTCCATGTCGAGCGGGAAGTTCTCGGCCAGCACGGCGGGCAGCTCGTCGGCGACGTAATCCCACATCCGGAAATGCGGCACCCACGGATTTTGCGTCGCGTTCACGTAGAACCCGGCCCCTTGCCCCAGATCGAAGGCGTCGTCATTGGCCACGTCGTCGCCGCGCGGCGAGGTGTCTGGAAAGACCAGCGCGATGCCCTGCTCGGCGGCCCAGCCCTGCGCGCCCGCCTTGACCATGGCGTTCTCATGCGTGCAGGTCAGCCCCGAGAGGTACCACAGCACCGGCACCGGGCCGTCCTGCGCCTCGGCGGGCAGGAAAAGCCCGAAGGTCATGTCGCAGTCGCAGGTTGTCGATGCATGGGTATGGACACCCTGGATGCCCCCAAAGCAGGTGTTCTGTGAAGCGGTTTCCATGTGATGGTCCTTTCCGGTCGAGTTGCGGGATCAGTAAAGCTGGTTCACCCAGCCGATGACAAGGGACACGGTGACGATCGCGGCGACCGTCGAGATCAGGATCGAGGACGAGACGCGCTTGGGCGCTACCTCGTAATGCTGGGCCAGCATGAAGACATTTCCGGCGACCGGCAAGCTTGCGGCGGCGATCATGACCGCAGCCGCATAGGGCGGCACATCAAACAGCATCAGCGCCGACACCGCGACCGCCGCCGGGTGGAGCACGAGCTTGCAGAATGACAGCCAGCCGGTGATCGACAGCCGCTCGGCCGATTTCGAGGCCAGCGACGCGCCGATGGCAAAGAGCGCGCCGGGCGTCGCGGCATCGCCGAGGATGCGCACGAAGGCGTTCATCGGGTCGGGAATCGGCAGGCGCAGCCCCGACCAAGCGAGCCCCAGAATGATCGACACGATCATCGGGTTCTTGATCAGGCCCAGCCCGACGCTGCGCAGGATCCGCAGGCTGATCCGCCCGTCGCGCGAGCCGGTGATCAGGATCACCACGAGCGAGCCGAAGACGATCAGGTCGACCGCCAGCACGACCATCACCCACGCGATCGCCGCCTCGCCCATCAGCATGGCCAGCATCGGCACGCCGAGAAAGCCGACATTGCCGATCACCGCGCATTGCGCCTCGATGGCCGTCTCCTGCAGGCTGACCCCGCGCAGGGCCGCAACAAGCGTCGCCACGAGATAGACCACCGAGGTCGCCGCGAGATAGGCCAGCACGAAATCCCAGTTCAGCACATCGGCCAGCGTCAGGTTGGCCGAGAACCGGAAAAGCATCGCCGACAGCGCGAAGTAGAAGACGAATTTCGTGAGCGAGGCGGTGGCTTCCTCGGAAAAGAACCCGCTGCGTCCGGCCCCGTATCCAAGGCCGATGATCAGGAAAAACGGCAGGGTCTGCAGGAAGATGCTCAGCATGCCGCGTCTCGTAGCAGGTTCACGCCCGGCGTCAATCTTGGGTCGTATACGTGGCAAGGCAGACCGCTTGCCTAGCTGCTTCTGTGGTTGCCGTCCGTTGTGCAAGACGTTTCCATCGAGCGAGACTGGGTCAGAACCTTTCGAGATTGAGGCATTGGGGGGCGTTTCCCCTGAAGCGACCAGCGCCTCATCCAGCGTCAGGCGGCGCGGGAACCGGGGTCATGTGGAGGCTCATCGAGCGCCAGTCAGCCGCCCAACCCTGCAAAACACTGAGAATTAAGTCAAATGGTGGGCGACCCAGGAATCGAACCTGGCGTGCGTCTCCGCGAGGGAGTTACAGTCCCCTGCCACACCTTGCGGCCTGTCGCCCACGTATCCGGCGTCAAGACGCCCGACAGCAGAGGCTGCGTACAAGCGGGCTGAAAAGGCGTCAACCGGAAAATGGCTTGCGCGCGAGAGCGTTGCGGTGCAGGGTCGCGCGCCGGAACGGGAGGGTGCGACTGGCATGAAAAAGCCCCGATGGGTCATCGAGAAGGAGCAGGGCCGCCGCGCCTCCGCGGCCGAGACGATGTGGCTCTTCGGGCTGCACGCGGTGCGCGACGCGCTGGAAAACCCGCGCCGTGACAAGCTGCGCCTGATCGTCACGCGCAACGCCGCCGACAAGCTGGCCCCGGCGATCGCGGCCGCCGGGATGACGCCGGAGATCGCCGATCCGCGCCGGTTCACCGCGCCGCTCGATCCCGGCTCTGTGCACCAAGGGGCGGCGCTCGAGGTCAGGCCGCTCGACTGGGGCGCGCTGGCGCAGGTCTGCCTGGGCGATGGCGTGCGGGCCCCGCGCGTGGTGCTGCTCGACCGGGTGAGCGATCCGCATAACGTCGGCGCGATCCTGCGCTCGGCCGAGGTGTTCGGCGCGCGCGCGGTGATCGCCCCGCGCCACCATTCCGCCCCCGAGACTGGCGCACTGGCGAAGACCGCCAGCGGCGCGCTCGAGCGTCAGCCCTACCTGCGGGTGCGCAACCTCGCCGACGCGATCACCGAGTTGCAGGGGATGGGCTACACCGTGCTGGGCCTCGCGGGCGAGGCCGAGACGGGCATCGAGGCGGCGCTCGAGGGGCGGCGCGACCGGCCCGTGGCACTGGTGCTGGGGGCCGAGGGGCCGGGACTGCGCCCGCGCACACGCGAGACCGTGGACCGGCTGGTGCGCATCGATCACGCCGGAGCGTTCGGCTCTCTGAACGTGTCGAACGCGGCCGCGATCGCGCTCTACGCCGCGCGCGTCTGACGGCCAATCGGGGGTTGGACATGACAAGATTCGGACCGATATACACGCCATGGCCCACAAGATCGCCACCTGCAATTACTGCGGCACGCGCGCGGCGCTGGTGCTGGATCGCGCGCGCCACGAGCTGACCTGCGCAACCTGCGGCGCACCGCTGCATGACATGAAGGCGCTGCCCAAGGCCAAACTCGCGCAGGGCCGCGCCTCGGCCTCGCCCGGGGCCGATGCGGGGCAGCCGCGCGGCAAGGCGCGCCCGATGACGCTGCCCCGGCAAAGCTACGAGGGCGAGCGCCACGCGCACGGGCCGGCCCGTCCGCGCGAACGGCGCAAGGGCTTCGGCCGGCGCGTGATGGAAGAGATCTGGGACGTGGTCGAGGATATTTTCGATTGACGCTGCGTCCTCACCAAGCGGTCACAGCTCTATTACAGGTCTTTTTATCCGGGAATCAGATACTATCTACGCGTTAGAGGCGGCGGTTCGGAACACCGCCGACTCCTATCACTGTCCCTCGTTCCGCAACTGGCGCCCAAGGTTCACTTGGGCGCTTTTTTCTTCGCGGTACACGTGCTTTACTGATGGAATGAGCGAAGATTACAGCGATTCCCACCTGCGCGACATCCTGACCCGCACCCGGCGCGTCGCCGTCGTGGGGGTGTCGATGAACCCGGTCCGCCCGAGCTATTACGTCGCACGCTATCTCGGCCTCAAGAAATTCGAGGTGGTGCCGGTCAATCCCGTCCACGCCGGCGAGACGCTGTTCGGGCAGACGGTGATCGGCACGCTGTCGCAGGTCGAGGGCGGCGTCGACATGGTCGATATTTTCCGCCGCCCCGAGCATGTCCCGGCAATCGTCGACGAGGCGCTGGAGGCATTTCCCGACCTGCAGACGATCTGGATGCAGATCGGCGTGGAACACGCGCAGGCCGCCGCCAAGGCCCGCGCGCGCGGCGTCGACGTGGTGATGAACCGCTGCCCCAAGATCGAGTACCAGCGGCTATTCGGCGAATTGCGGATGGGCGGGTTCAATACCGGCGTGATCTCGTCGAAACTCTGACCGGGGGATTCGAGTATTTTTGCAAAGATGAAGCGTGGGACGCGGAGCGGGCTGGCCTCGGGCGCCGGCCGTGATATCTGACAATTATGACGTCGCGTTCCGCCAGTTCAGACTTCATCGACACCCTGCGGGCGCATCTGCCTAAGGCCGCATTTCGCGAGACGGCGCCGCATTATGTCGAGGAACCGCGCGGGCGCTGGCAGGGGCACGGCGTGGTCGTCGCCCCCGACAACACCGAGGGCGTGGCCGCCGTGGTGCGCGCCTGTGCCGAGGCGCGGGTGCCGGTGCTGCCTTACGGAGGGGGCACGGGCCTTGTCGGCGGGCAGATCAGCCCCGACGGCCCGGTTCCGGTGATCCTCAGCCTCGAGCGGATTCGCGCGGTGCGCGGGATCTGGCCGGACGAGAACGTGATGGTCGTCGAGGCCGGCGCGATCCTGCAGGACATCCATGGCGCCGCCGAGGCAGAGGACCGGCTTTTTCCGCTGTCGATCGCCGCCAAGGGGTCGGCGCGGCTGGGGGGGCTGCTGGGCACCAATGCGGGCGGGATCAACGTGCTGCGCTACGGCAATGCACGCGATCTGTGCCTGGGCCTCGAGGCGGTGCTGCCCGACGGGCGGATCTGGCACGGGCTGAAGCGCCTGCGCAAGGACAATACCGGCTACGACCTGCGCAACCTGCTGATCGGGTCGGAAGGCACGCTGGGCGTGATCACCGCCGCGTCGCTGAAGCTGTTTCCGCGCCCCGCCTCAGAGGGAACGGCGCTGATGGTCGTCGATGGCCCGCGCGCCGCGCTCGACCTGCTGGCGATGGCGCGGCGTCACGTGGCCGAGGGCGTCAGCGCGTTCGAGATCATGCACCGCCAGGGGCTGGAATTCCTGGCCGAGACCCTGCCCGACATCCGCCAGCCCTTCGAGACGATCCCCAACTGGCTGGTGCTGATCGATGTCGGACTGGCGCGCGGCCTCGACCCCGCGCGGGCGCTGGAGGATCTGTTTGCCGAAGCCTTCGAGGCCGGGTTGGTGACTGACGGCGCCATAGCGCAATCCGAGGCGCAGCGCCGCGACTTCTGGGAGATCCGCGAGCAGATCCCCGAGGCCAACCGGCGCATCGGCGCGATTAGCTCGCACGACATCTCGGTGCCGATGTCGTGCATCCCAGAGTTCATCGAACGGGGCCGTGAGGTGATCGCCGATCTCGGGGAGTTTCGGATCAACTGTTTCGGGCATCTCGGCGACGGCAACCTGCATTACAACGTCTTTCCCGCGCCGGGCCGCAGCCGCGACGACCACGCCGGCGACCGCGAGCGGGTCCAGCGCGCGGTGCACGACCTCGTGCACAAGATGGACGGCTCTGTCAGCGCCGAGCACGGGATCGGGCGGCTGAAGGTCGGCGATCTCGAACGTTACGGCGATCCCGTCAAGCTGGATGCGATGCGCGCCATCAAGGCCGCGCTTGACCCCGCCGGCATCATGAATCCCGGCGCCGTCCTGCGCGGCTGATGCGCCGCCGGGTCGCCCCTTGTCTGGCGTGGGTGCCGGGCGTATAGGCCCGGTCTGACCCAGAAGGAGCGAGCGCCATGCAAGGCAGTGCCAATCTCAACGTCATGCTGAAGGCCGCGCGCAAGGCCGGGCGGACGCTTGTCAAGGATTTCAAGGAGGTCGAGAACCTCCAGGTCTCGACCAAGGGGGCGGGCGATTTCGTCAGCCGCGCCGATATCGCCGCCGAGAAGATCCTCAAGACCGAGTTGATGAACGCGCGCCCCAGCTATGGCTGGCTGGCCGAGGAGGGCGGCGAGGAACCGGGCAAGGATCCCACGCGCCGCTGGATCGTGGACCCGCTGGACGGCACCACGAATTTCCTGCACGGGCTGCCGCACTGGGCGGTGTCGATCGCGCTGGAACACAAGGGCGAGATCGTGGCGGGCGTCGTCTACGATCCCGCCAAGGACGAGGCGTTCGTCGCCGAGAAGGGCGCGGGCGCGTGGATGAATGACAGCCGATTGCGGGTGTCGGGCCGCCACAAGATGAGCGAGGCGATCTTCGCAACCGGCCTGCCCTACGGTGGCCGCGCCGATCTGCCCGAGACGTTGCAGGACCTCGCGCGCCTGTTGCCCGCCTGCGCGGGCGTGCGGCGGTGGGGGGCGGCGGCGCTCGACATGGCCTACGTGGCGGCGGGGCGCTATGACGGGTTCTGGGAACGCCGGCTCAGCCCGTGGGACCTGGCCGCGGGCGTCATCATCGTGCGCGAGGCGGGCGGCCTTGTGGACCCGTTGACCCGTGGCGAGAACATCGTGGAGTCGGGCGACGTGATCTGCGCCAACGAGCCGCTGTTCGACAAGTTCGTCGGGGTCATCCGCGGCTGATCGTCGGGTCGGGATGCCCCACGGCCGCGCCGAGTTGAGAACATTTCACGAACATGCTACATGGCATGGCATGAACGCGCCGATTCTGACATCCCGAGAGACCCGAGTGACCGCGCCGCTGCGCCTGCTGGGCGCGCTCGATCTGCCGCTTGCGCGCCTGCACGAGGCCTGCGGTCCCGCGCGGCACAGCTTTGCCACGCTGGTGGCAGGCGACACGTCGGGCCCGGTGTTGTGGATCGCGCCGGGATGGGCGACCGACCGACCCAACCCCGACGGCATGCGCGCCATCACCGGGCCCGGAACCGGCCCCGAACACTTCGTTTTCGTCACCCCGCAGCGGCGCGAGGACCTGCTGTGGTGCATGGAGGAATCGCTGCGCAGCGGGGCCGCCCCACTGGTGGTGGCCGATCTGCCGGGACCGCCCGGACTGACGCCTGTGCGCCGGCTGCATCTCGCCGCCGAAGAAGGGGCGGGGCGCGGGCATGGCAAGCCCCTGGGGCTGATCCTGACGCCCGGCGACGGCGGTGCGCCAGGAGTCGAGACCCGCTGGCACATGGCCCCCGCTCACGCGTTGCAGGTCGATCGCTGGCGGCTGGAACGCCGCCGCGCGCGCACCGGCCCGCCCGCCGCATGGGCGCTCTCGGGGCGGCCGGGCGCATGGCATCTCGCGCAGGCGTGACATCCGCCCCCACAAGCAGGTACAAGACGGCATGATCCGCGTGCTTGTCCTCGCCCTCTGCGTCGTCGCCGGCCCCGCCACCGCCGAGCCGCAGGCCTTCCGCCTCGACACGGAACGGTCCCGCGTCACCTTCACCTTTCAGTTCATGCAAGGACAGCGACGCGGCACCATGCCGGTGCGGTCCGCGGACATGGCGCTCGACCTGCGCGATATCGGCGCCAGCCGGGTGAATGTCACGCTCGACCCGACCCGCGCGCGGGCGGGGTTCATCTTCGCCACCCAGGCGATGAAGAGTGCGCGCGTCCTCGACACCGCGCGCCACCCCGCGATCACCTTTCGCTCCACCTCGGTCAACGGCACGCTGCAAGAGGCGCGGGTCACCGGAGATCTGACGGTGCGCGGGGTGACGCGGCCGGTGACATTGCAGGCCGGGCTCTACCGGCAACGCGGCAGCGATCCGTCGGATCTTGACACACTAACGGTGCTGCTTACCGGCGCGATCGACCGTCGCGCGTTCGGCGCCGACGGCTATCCCGGCTATGTCGGACCGAGGATCGGGTTGCGCATCGTCGCGCATATCGAACGCTAAGGCACAGGGCCCCTCACCCGCGCCGCAGACCCTGCCGGACCTCCTGCAGCCGGAACGCGCCAAGCGCCTGCCCGAACAGCCCGTAGGCCAGCGTGCCGAAGGCCACCAGCGCCAGCAGCGCCAGCCACCGCCAGCCGGCCATCGACAGCAGCGGCCCGAGCACGACGGCAGATCCCCAGATCACCGCCCCCATCAGCGCCGAGGCCAGCACGATGCGCCACAGGCGGCGGCGGAACTGCGCGTCGAACCGCGCCACCTCGCCGAAGGCCCGCGCGCCGCGCGCCAGTTGCCAGACCATCACCCAGGCCGCCACGGTGGTCGCCAGTGCCGCCGCGATCCAGCCCACGGCATAGGACAGCCCGACCGCCAGCACGGCGTTCACCACCATCGCCACGAGCGCGTAGCGGAACGGGCTACGCGTATCCTCGCGCGCGAAGAAGATCGGCTGCAGGATCTTCTGCAGCACGAAGGCCGGCAGGCCGAGGCCGTAGATCGCCACCGCACCCGCCGTCGCGGCGCTGTCATCTGCGCCGAACGCGCCCCGCTCGAACAGCACCGCGACCAGCGGTAGCGGGATCACCACCAGCGCCACGGCGCAGGGCACGGTCAGCGCCAGCGCCACCTCGCCGGCCCGCGACAGCGCGATCCGCGCCCCGGCATCGTCGCCCGCCTTCAACCGGCGCGACAGGTCCGGAAGCAGCACGATCCCCACCGCGATCCCGACCACGCCCAGCGGCAATTGGTAGAGCCGGTCCGCGGAATAAAGCCAGCTGACCGCCTTGTCGTAATGCGACGCCACCAACTGCCCGACCACTAGGTTGACCTGCACCACGCCCCCCGCAAGGGCGGCGGGCACCGCGATGCGCACCAGCTGCGCCATCTCGGGCGTCCAGCGCGGGCGCACGGGGCGGATGCGCAGCCCGGCGCGGTTGGCGGCATGCCAGACCAGCGCCAGCTGCGCGACACCCGCCACCGGGATCGTCCAGACCAGCGCCTGCGCCACGACCCCGCCCCAATACGCGGCAGCACCCATCGCCGCGATCAGCATCACGTTCAACAGCACGGGGGCGGCGGCGGCGGCGGCAAAGCGCCCGGCGGCGTTCAGCATCCCCGAAAACAGGGCGGCCAGCGAGATGAAGAATATATAGGGAAAGACGATGCGCCCGAACTCGACCGTGACGTCGAAGCGCGGATCGCCCACGAACCCCTCGGCGGTGGCCCAGACCAGCGCCGGCATGAACACCATCGCCAGCCCCGTCAGCGCCAGCAGCACCAGCCCCAGCCCCGACAGCGCGAGCCCCGCGAAGGCCATGGGGCTCTCGTCCGCCTCAAGCCGCTTGGAAAACATCGGCACGAAGGCGGCGTTGAACGCGCCCTCGGCAAAGAAGCGGCGGAACATGTTGGGCAGGCGAAAGGCGGCGACGAAGGCGTCCATCAGCACGCCGGGGCCGAGGAAACTGGCGATCATCACGTCGCGCGCGAAGCCCAGGATGCGGCTCATCATCGTCCAGCCGCCCACGGTGAGGATGCCGGAGAGAAGGCGAACGGGTCTCATGGGCGGGCTCCGGCAGGTGCGATCGGCGGCACGCTTAGCCGATCGCGGGCCGGGGGGAAAGGGGCGCAGGCTATGCCGGCAGCAGCGGGATCATGGTCCCGGTCAGCAGCGCAACATGCGTCTCGCGGCCGTTTTCCTCGGCATGGACATCGGCCTGCACGATCACCAGCCGGCGCCCGGGCTTGATGACCCGGCCCCGCGCGATCAGGCGGGCGCCCTTCGCCGGCGCCAGAAGGTGGATCTTCATCTCGGTGGTCAGCACCTCGGACCCTTCGGGCATGATCCCCAGCGCGGCGTAGCCCGCGGCGCTGTCGCCGATGGCGAAGGTCAGCGCGGCATGGGCATAGCCGTGCTGTTGCAGGCTGCCCGGCAGGATCGGCGCCTCGATCCGGGCGCGGCCAAGCGCGATCTCCGTTAGCGTCGCGCCCAGCGTGGCCATCATCGCCTGCGCGGCAAAGCTCTGGCGGATGCGGGCGGCAATGCCTGGCGACAGGTCTTCTGGCATGGGCATGGCGGGGCGTCCCTGCTGGGCGGTGGGTCGGCGTGCCCCCGTCTTACCGCGCAAGCAGGCCCCGCGCCAGAGCGGTCTGCGCGGGGCCGGCGCGCCGGTACGATCTTCATGCGATAGATCAGCATCGCCCTCAAACACACGACACTCAAACGAAAAAGAGGGGGCCGTGGCCCCCTCAGGTCTCGCGGATCGAGGTATTTATGAACCGCTCGATCAGGTCTTCGCCTGCCTTCGATCCGCGCAGGGGCGAGCGCACCCGCCCCGAAACGCCTTAGCTACACCCGCTCGTGGACCCACAAGTGTTGCACTTCATGCAGGTGCCGTTGCGCACCAGGGTGAAGTTGCCGCATTCGCCGCAGGCCTCGCCTTCGTAGCCCTGCATCCGGGCCTTGCTGCGTGCATCCATGCGGTTGGCTATGCCGCCAAAAGATTGCGATACAGATTCAAGTCTTTCAACGACGCCACTTTCTTGCATTCGTTTTCCCAGACCTTCTGTTACTGCCTTTGCGCTTTCAGCCGCTTGCGCCAGACTGCTACTCTCTAAGCTTCGGGCAATCCCTTGGCTCAGTTCGCCAATGCGATCCTCCATGCCGCCCTGCAGCACCACCAGTTCCTGCGGCAGCCGCTTGCGCAGATACCCCGTGGAGCTGATCTGCTTGAGCACCTCCAGCGAGCGCGAGGCGACCTCGCCCGACATCTCCTGGATATTGCTGCCTTCCTGCTCGCCCTGGCCGACATCGTCGAACGACGCGCCCTCGGGCTTCACATGCGCCAGATCCGTGCGGTCGAGATAGCTGACCGCCAGCTCGCGGAAGATGTAGTCGAGGATCGAGGTCGCGTTCTTGATGCTGTCATTGCCCTGCACCATGCCCGCGGGCTCGAACTTGGTGAAGGTGAAGGCATCCACGAACTCCTCCAGCGGCACACCGTATTGCAGCCCGACGCTGACAGCGATGGCGAAGTTGTTCATCATCGCCCGGAAACCCGCGCCTTCCTTGTGCATGTCGATGAAGATCTCGCCCAGCTGGCCGCCCTCGTATTCGCCGGTGCGCAGGTAGACCTTGTGCCCTCCGACCATCGCCTTCTGGGTATAGCCCTTGCGCCGCTGCGGCAGCTTTTCGCGCTGCGTCTTGCGGATCTCCTTGATGATCACCTTCTCGACGATCTTCTCGGCCAGCACCTTGGCCTTTTCCTGCTGGCTGCCGGATTCCAGCACGTCGGCCGCCTCGTCGTCATCCTCGACCAGCGCCGATGCCAGCGGCTGGCTCAACTTGGACCCGTCGCGATACAGCGCGTTGGCCTTCACCCCGAGGCTCCAAGAAAGCTCGTAGGCCTTCTGGCAATCCTCAATGCTGGCGTCGTTGGGCATGTTGATCGTCTTGGAGATCGCGCCCGAGATGAAGCTTTGCGCCGCCGCCATCATGGTGATGTGGCTTTGCACGCCTAGGTACCGCTTGCCGGTCTTTCCGCATGGATTGGCGCAATCGAAGATGTGGTAATGCACAGGATCGAGATGCGGCGCGCCTTCCAGCGTCATGGTGCCGCAGACATGGTTGTTGGCGGCCTCGATGTCGCGCTTGGAATAGCCCAGATGCGCCAGCAGATCGAAGGTCGGATCGTTCAGCTTGTCGCCCGGGATACCCAGCACCTGCGTACAGAATTCCGGCCCCAGCGTCCACTGGTTGAAGACGAAGCGGATGTCGAACGCGCTGCCAAGCGCCGCCTCGATCTTTGCCAGCTCGGTCTCACCGAACCCGTGACCGATCAGCGAGGTGGGGTTGATCGCCGGCGCGTTGCCGATCGTGCCGTGACCCACGGCATGGCCCACGATCTCTTCGATCTGGGCGGGGCCGTAGCCCAGCTTCTCCAGCGCCGCCGGCACCGACTGGTTGATGATCTTGAAGTAACCGCCGCCGGCGAGCTTCTTGAACTTCACCAGCGCAAAGTCGGGCTCGATCCCGGTGGTGTCGCAATCCATGACCAGACCGATCGTGCCGGTGGGCGCGATCACCGTGGCCTGCGCATTGCGGTAGCCATGCGTCTCGCCCAGCTTGAGCGCCTCGTCCCAGCACCCTTTCGCCAGATCGGTCAGCCGCGCATCGGGGCAGTTGGCGTGATCCAGCGGCACCGGGGGCACGGCCAGCCCCTCGTAGCCCCCGGTCGCGCCATGGGCGGCGCGGCGGTGGTTGCGCATCACCCGCAGCATGTGGTCGGCGTTTTTCTTGTAGCCCGCGAAGGCACCCAGCTCGCCCGCCATCTCGGCGCTGGTGGCATAGCTGACACCGGTCATGATCGCGGTCAGCGCACCGCACAGCGACCGGCCCTCGTCGCTGTCATAGCCCAGCCCCATGTTCATCAACAGGCCGCCGATATTGGCATAGCCGAGGCCCAGCGTGCGGAACTCGAAGCTGCGCTGCGCGATCTCGCGGCTGGGGAACTGCGCCATCATCACCGAGATTTCCAGCGTCACCGTCCAGAGCCGCGTGGCATGCATGTAGGCGTCGGCGTCGAACTCTTCGCCGTCATAGAACTTCAGCAGGTTCATCGAGGCGAGGTTGCAGGCGGTATCGTCGAGAAACATGTATTCTGAGCAGGGGTTCGATCCGCGGATCTCGCCATCCTCGGGGCAGGTGTGCCACGCGTTGACGGTGTCGTGATACTGGATGCCCGGATCGGCGCAGGCCCATGCGGCGTGGCCCACATCCTCCCACAGATCGCGCGCCTTGATGGTCTTGGCGACCGCACCGTCGGTGCGGTTGATCAGCGCCCAGTCGGCATCGTCCTTGACCGCCTGCAGGAAGGCGTCGGTGACGCGAATCGAGTTGTTGGAGTTCTGGCCCGACACGCTTGCATAGGCCTCGGAATCCCAGTCGGTGTCGTAGGTCGGAAACTCGATGCTCTCGTAGCCCTGCTTGGCATAATCCAGCACGCGCTTGACGTAGGTCTCGGGGATCTGCACGCGCTTGGCGCCGCGAATGGCGTCTTTCAGTTGCGGGTTGGTCTTGGGATCGACGGCATCCTCGGTGCTGCCGTCCCAGCCGCGGATCGCCGCGAAGATCTCGTTGAGCTTCTGCTCGTGCATCTTGGAGCCGGCGACGATGCTGGCAACCTTCTGTTCCTCGCGGACCTTCCAGTTGATGAATTCCTCGATGTCGGGGTGGTCGGCGTCGCAGATCACCATCTTTGCGGCGCGGCGCGTGGTACCGCCCGACTTGATCGCGCCCGCCGCGCGGTCTCCGATCTTCAGGAACCCCATGAGACCGCTGGACTTGCCACCGCCCGACAGCTTCTCGCCCTCGGCCCGCAGGCTGCTGAAATTGGTGCCGGTGCCCGAGCCGTACTTGAACAGCCGCGCCTCGCGCACCCACAGATCCATGATGCCGCCATCTCCGACGAGGTCATCCTTGACCGACTGGATGAAACAGGCATGCGGCTGTGGATGCTCGTAGGCCGAGGTCGATTGCGTCAACTCGTGGGTCTCGGGATCGACATAGAAATGTCCCTGGCTGGGCCCGTCGATGCCGTAGGCCCAGTGCAAACCGGTATTGAACCATTGCGGGCTGTTGGGCGCCGCCATCTGGCGCGCCAGCATGACGCGCATCTCGTCGTAATAGGCGCGCGCATCGGCCTCTGTCGAGAAATAGCCGCCCTTCCAGCCCCAATAGGCCCAAGCACCCGCCAGCCGGTCGAAGACCTGCCGCGCGCGCGTCTCACCGCCGAACCCGTCATTGTCGTCCGCCGGGCGCCCGCGCCACAGGAATTCCGGCACGCCGTCCTCGGGCCGCTTTTCCAACTTGTTGGGCACGCCCGCCTTGCGGAAATACTTCTGCGCGATCACGTCGCTGGCCACCTGGCTCCAGCCCGAGGGCACCTCGATCTCGTCGAGCCGGAACACCGTGGTGCCGTCGGGATTGCGGATCTCGGAAGCGGTGGTGACGAAATCCAGCGCGGCATACGCGTCCTGCCCGGCGGTGGTGAATTTGCGTTCGATCTTCATGTTCTGCGCCTCGTTACGGTCTGGTTTTCCTTGGCCCCTGCGGGCCTGCAATGAATGGCATGCATCCAGCGATGAGCCTCGGCAAGAACGCGGGCTGCGCGGATCATAGCCGTCGGCAATCGGGTGGTCTCTGAACCGGCTCGGCGGCATATCCAGTAATAATCACAATATCTGGTAGCCTTTTGAACCGCACCTACAACCTGACGTATTTTGGTCGGTCCGGTCAACGAAAAATTCACGAGTTTTGTGATAAAAAGAATTTGACTAACAAGATGTAGTGCGGCCGCCACGATAGAATCGCGCGACCCCGATGCGGGCCCACCGCGCCAGCGGTGCGCTGCCACTACATGCTGTATGTGGAATGGTCGGGGCGGCAGGATTCGAACCTACGACCCCCTGTACCCAAAACAGGTGCGCTACCAGACTGCGCCACGCCCCGGACCATGTCGCGGGAATACCCCTGATCGGGGGGCATGAAAAGCGAAAAACGTGCCCCGCGCGGCCTACTCGGCGGCGCTACAGGGCCACGCGGCGCGGTCCTGGTCGATCGCCGGATGTCGCAGTTCCCAGCCCGCCTCGATGCCGATGCGGCGCGCAAGACCGCCATTGATCTCGAGCACGCTCTGGATATTGTCGCCTCCGAAGATCGGCGTCTCGTCATGCGGGACGGCCTCATGATGCACCTTTTGCACCGTGCCGCCCGCATCGAGGAATATCATGTCGAGCGGGATGCGCGTGTTCTTCATCCAGAACGCCACGCGTTGCGGCTCGGGGTAGACGAACAGCATCCCCGCCCCGCTGGCCAGGCTGTCGCGGTTCATCAGGCCCTGTCGCTGCTCGGCCTCTTCATCGGCCAGTTCCACCCGGAACCGCGCCTGGTCGCCGTCGCCGCGCAGCTTGACCACGTCCTCGCGGCAGGGCCCCGCCGCGGCCATGCCGGCCAGCGCGACCATCCCCGCGGCCAGCGCTACTCGGACGATTTGACCGCCGCTTCCCATCCGCACACCTCTGTTGCCATGCGTCCCCGCTTGCCCTCGATCACCCGGATCGCCAGCGCCTCGCCCGGCTGCACATCAGCCAGCCCGGACCGGCGCAGCACGTCGACATGCACGAACACGTCCTCGTCGCTGCCGAAGGTGTTGGCAAAGCCGAACCCCTTGGCCTTGTCGAACCATTTCACGCGCGCCGGCTGAAGTTCGGCCCTGCGCATCACCTCGGGATCGATGTCCTTCAGATCGCTGAGCACGCCGATCTCGACGTCATCGGGCGGCTCGATCACGTGCACTGCCGTGGCCTGACGGCCGCGCTCGGTCTCCTGCACGTCGATCTCGACCGTTGCGCGGTCGGCGACGGAGCTTTGCCCGTAATTGCGAAGCACGTTGGCGTGAAGCAGAATATCCGCGCCGCCTTCATCAGGCACAACGAACCCGAACCCCTTGACCGGGTCGAACCACTTGACGAGACCTCTCAGCCTGCGCGGGGTGTCCTCACTTGCCGTCACACCATGTCACCCGTTACACCCGGTTAAAGGGCCGGATGTGCGGATACGGCACGTCTCAAAGCCCGTTCAAGTTTAACAAGATTGCAGATATTCGCGCAACGTACAACATGCATATCAAGGGTTTAGGCGAACCACTGTCCACGAATCGGCATCATTCCGCCTGCTCCATACAAATCGATCATGCAGTCGAAACGATCCATCGGCCCAGAACTCGATCTCGACCGGGTTGATGCGGAATCCGCCCCAGAACTCCGGGCGCGGCGGGTTGGGGCCCTTGCGCGCGGTAACCTTCGCCACCTCGGCCATCAGCGCGGCCCGCGACTCGAGCGGTTGCGACTGCTGCGACGCCCAGGCGCCCAGCCGGCTCTGCAGGTTGCGCGAGCGGTAGTATTCATCCGCCCGCTGCCCGTCCTCGCGCGTGACATGGCCGCGCACCCGGATCTGGCGGCGCAGGGATTTCCAGTGCATGACCAGCGCGGCCTTCGGCGTCGCGTCAAGCTCGCGCCCCTTGGCAGATCGGTAATTGGTGTAGAAGACGAACCCGTCCTCGGCGATCTCCTTGAGCAGCACCATGCGCACGTTGGGCATCCCCTCGGGATCGACCGTGGCCAGCGCGATCGCGTTGGGGTCGTTGACCTCGGCCTCCCCGGCCTCGGCCATCCATGCACGGGCGATCTCGAACGGGTCGTCGCCTGCGAATATTCCGTCGCGTTCCATCAGGGGCACCTCTCGCAAACCACGGCGTTTCGGGGATACCGGGATGATAGGGCCGGGGGCGGGCGTTGACAAACCGCTTCTCCGGCCGACCGGCCCTTGATGCACTTCGTGCAATCGCCTAAAGGTCGTTGAAATCGCTGTGGCGGGGGTCGGGAATGTCGAACAATCTGATGACGGGAAAGCGCGGGCTGATCATGGGCCTGGCCAATGACAAGTCGATCGCGTGGGGCATCGCGCGGGCTTGCGCCGAGGCCGGTGCCGAACTGGCCTTCAGCTACCAGGGCGATGCGCTGAAGAAACGCGTGGCCCCGCTCGCCGCCGAACTCGGATCGGGGATCGTGCTGCCCTGCGACGTGGCCGACATGGCCTCGATCGACCAGCTTTTCACCGATCTCGGCAGCCATTGGGACAACCTCGATTTCGTGGTCCACGCGATCGGATACTCGGACAAGAACGAGCTGCGCGGCCGCTACGTCGATACCAGCCGCGAGAATTTCCTGCGCACCATGGACATCTCGGTCTATTCCTTCACCGCCGTGATGCAGCGCGCCGAGAAGATGATGAACGCGGGCGGCTCGGCGCTGACGCTGACCTATTACGGGGCCGAGCAGGTGATGCCGCATTACAACGTCATGGGCATCGCCAAGGCCGCGCTCGAGGCGTCGGTGAAATACATGGCCGAGGATCTCGGGCGCGACAACATCCGCGTCAACGCGATCAGCGCCGGCCCGATCCGCACGCTGGCGGCCAGCGGCATCGGCGATTTCCGCTACATCCTGAAATGGAACGAGCTGAACTCGCCGCTGCGCCGCAACGTGACCATCGACGATGTCGGGCGCTCGGCGCTCTACCTGCTGTCGGATCTGGGCAGCGGCGTCACCGGCGAGAACCTGCATGTCGATGCGGGGTATCACATCGTCGGGATGAAGGCTGTCGATGCCCCCGATATCGACGCCACCTGAAGATACCGCGATGACCCCCGACCGCCTGCCGCACGAAAAGGGCTTTCACGTCAGCTGGGACCAGCTGCACCGCGACGCCCGCGCGCTGGCCTGGCGGCTTCAGGGCGAGGCGCCCGACACCGGTTGGCGGGCGCTGGTGGCAATCACCCGCGGCGGCATGGCCCCGGCGATGATTGTCGCGCGAGAGCTCGACATCCGCATGGTCGACACGATCAGCGTCAAGTCCTACGACCACCAGACCCAAGGGGTTGCCCGGATCATCAAGTCGCCCGATGCGGGCGTCGTTGGTGACGGCGCGGGCGTGCTGATCGTCGACGACCTCGTGGATACCGGGCGCACGCTCGACGTGGTGCGCGCGGCCCTGCCGCGCGCGCATATCGCCACCGTCTACGCCAAACCGTTGGGCCGCGACCGGGTCGACACCTTCGTCACGGAAGTCAGCCAGGACACGTGGATCTTCTTTCCATGGGACATGGCCCTGCAATATGTAGAACCCTATCGCGGCGCCTGATCCGCGCGCGCCGCGGCCCTATTGCCCCGCCCCGGGCAACCGCGTAGACCCGATCTGACGGACGTTCCCAACCGACGCACAGGAGGCTGCAACCGTGGGCACAGGCATATCGAAAGGCGCGATGTGGGTTCTGATGGTCCTGCTCATCATCGGTCTGGCCGGCTTCGGGGCGACCAATCTCGGCGGTCGGGTGACCAGCATCGGGTCGGTGGGCGACGCGCAGATCGAGGCCAACACCTATGCCCGCGCGCTGCGCAACGAGATCCAGGCGCTCGAGGCGCAACGCGGCGAAAGCGTGACCTTCTCCGAGGCTCGCGCCGAGGGCCTCGACCGGCAGGTGCTGTCGCGGCTGGTATCGCGCGCGGCGCTGGAGCACGAGACCGCCCGCCTGGGCATTTCCGTGGGCGACGAGACGCTGCGAGACGAGATCCTGTCGATGGACGCCTTCAGCGGCCTCGACGGCAGCTTCGACCGCGAGGCCTATGCCTTCGCGCTGGAACGCGCCGGGCTGAACGAGGCCGAGTTCGAGGCGGACATGCGCGCCGAGACCGCCTCGACGCTGCTGCAGGCGGCGACGTGGTCGGGCATCCGCGTGCCGCCGGTCTATGTCGACACGATCATGCGCTATCTCGGCGAACGCCGCGACGTCACCTACACCACGCTCGACCGCAGCGACCTTGAGACCGGGCTGCCGGTCCCGTCCGAGGGCGATCTGCGCGCCTTTCACGAAGAAAACAGCGCCCAGTTCACCACGCCCGAAACCAAGTCGATCACCTATGCCTGGGTCACGCCCGAAATGCTGCTCGACACCATCGAGGTGGACGAGGACATGCTGCGCCGCGCCTACGAGGAACGCACGCAGGAATTCAACCAGCCCGAACGCCGCCTCGTCGAACGCCTCGTCTTTTCCGACGAGGAGGCGGCAGAGGAGGCCAAGGCCCGCGTCGACGACGGCATCGCGTTCGAGACGCTGGTCGAGGATCGCGGGCTGGATCTCGCCGATGTCGATCTCGGCGATGTCTCGGCGCAGGATCTTGGCGCGGCCTCGGACGCGGTCTTTTCCGCCGAGCCGGGCAGCGTGGTCGGCCCCGTCGACACCGATCTCGGCCCGGCGCTCTTTCGCGTCAACGCGGTGCTCGACGCGCAGGTCACCCCGTTCGAGGATGCAAGGCCGCAACTGCGCGACACCCTCGCGCTCGACCGCGCGCGCCGCCGGATCGAGACCATGAGCGAAGAGGTCGACAACCTGCTCGCCGGTGGCGCCACGCTCGAGGACGTCGCGCGCGAGACCGATCTCGACCTCGGAGAGATCGACTGGCATCCCGGCATGACCGAGGGCATCGCCGGTTATACCGATTTCCGCGAGGCAGCACGGGCCGTCACCGCCGACGACTACCCCCAGGTCGAACGCATGCAGGAGGGCGGCATCTTCGCGCTGCGCCTCGACGGCACGCACGACCCGCGCCTGCAACCGCTTGACGCGGTCCGCGACGCGGTGATCGCGGGCTGGCGCGAAGAGGCCACCGTCGACGCCCTGCGCGACCAGCTCGCCCCGCAGCTCGACGATCTGCGCGGTGGCGACAGCTTCGCCGATCTCGGGCTCGAAGCCACCGAGGTGATCGACCTGACCCGCCGCGGTTACCGCGACGACGTGCCCGAGGGCTTCGTCGACACGGTCTTCGACATGGACGAGGGCGCGGTAGAGACGCTGACCGGCGCGGGCCGCGTCACCGTCATGCGCCTCGACGCGATCAAGCCGCCGGCCAGCGACAATCCCGACCTCGCCCGCCTGCGCAGCACCCTGCGCGATCAGGCCGCCAACAGCTTGGGTCAGGACATGTTCCAGATTCTTGCCAACGATATCCGCGACCGCGCCGGGGTCACCATCGATCAGGCCGCGATCAACGCCGTGCACGCCAATTTCAACTGAGGGACCGCCGCCCGTGGAACTGACCCCGTCCTATGACGCCTTCGCGCGGGCCTTTGACGCCGGCGAGAACCAGGTCGTGCATGCAAGGCTCGCCGCCGATCTCGACACGCCGGTCTCCTTGATGCTGAAACTGACAGGCGGCGCGCGCGACGGCTTCCTGCTGGAATCGGTCACGGGCGGCGAGGTGCGCGGGCGCTACTCGATCATCGGGCTGAAACCCGACCTGATCTGGCACTGCAATGGCACCACCAGCCGTCTCAACCGGCAGGCCCGGTTCGACACCGACGCCTTCGCGGACCAGCCCGGCGATCCGCTGACCAATCTGCGCAGCCTCATCGCCGAAAGCCGCATCGCCCTGCCCGAGGATCTGCCGGCGGCCAGCGCCGGGCTTTTCGGCTATCTCGGCTATGACATGATCCGGCTGGTGGAACACCTGCCCGACATGCCGCACGACACGCTCGGCCTGCCCGACGCGGTGCTTCTGCGGCCCTCGGTCGTCGCGGTGCTCGACGGGGTGAAGGGCGAGGTGACGGTGGTCGCGCCCGCCTGGGCCGGCAGCGGCCAGTCGGCCCGCGCCGCCTATGCGCAGGCCGCCGAGCGGGTGATGGACGCGGTCCGCGACCTCGACCGCGCGCTGCCGCAATCAAGCCGCTCCTTGGGCGAGGCGTCCGAGGACGCGGCCCCGGTGTCGAACTTTACCAAGGCCGGCTACATGACGGCGGTCGAGACCGCCAAGGACTACATCAACGCTGGCGACATCTTCCAGGTGGTCCCGTCGCAGCGCTGGAAACAGCCGTTCCGGCAGCCGGCTCTCGCGCTCTACCGATCCTTGCGGCGCACCAACCCGTCGCCCTTCATGTTCTACTTCAACTTCGGCGATTTTCAGGTCGTCGGCGCCTCGCCGGAGATCCTCGTGCGGGTCTTCGGGCGCGAGGTTACCGTGCGCCCGATCGCCGGCACCCGGCCGCGCGGCGCCACCCCCGAAGAGGACCGCGCGCTAGAGGCCGATCTGTTGGGCGACGCCAAGGAACGCGCCGAACACCTGATGCTGCTTGACCTCGGGCGCAACGATGCGGGGCGCGTATCCAAGATCGGCAGCGTGCACCCGACCGAGAAATTCGTGATCGAACGCTACAGCCACGTGATGCATATCGTCTCGAACGTGGTGGGCGAACTGGCCGAGGATCAGGACGCGCTCTCGGCGCTGCTGGCGGGCCTGCCCGCGGGCACCGTGTCTGGCGCGCCCAAGGTCCGCGCCATGCAGATCATCGACGAGCTGGAGCCCGAAAAGCGCGGCGTCTATGGCGGCGGCGTGGGCTATTTCAGCGCCGGCGGCGACATGGATGTCTGCATCGCGCTGCGCACCGCGGTGGTCAAGGACGACACCCTCTACATCCAGGCGGGCGGCGGCGTGGTCCATGACAGCGACCCCGAGGCCGAGTACATGGAAACCGTCCACAAATCCAACGCGATCCGCCGCGCGGCGGCGGACGCGGCCCGGTTCGGCGGCGACGGCAGCCTCTGAGGCCAGCTTGACGCAGATCAATGCGCGCAAGCGGGTTGCGATCTATCTCCCGATCATCATATTCCAATCGTGGAATATATAATGGAAGGGAGTTCCCATGACCCGTATCGCCCCGACGCTTCTAGCTTTTATGCTCGCACTCGCGCCGCTGGCCGGTCAGGCCGCGGCGCTTGATCTCGCACAGCCCGTGGCGGCCGACAGCCTGCCCGACAGCAAGCTGACGGATCCCGGTCTCTACATCACCGCCGCCGAATCGGGGCGTGTCCTGTCAGAAAACGACAATGTCGCCCTGCTCGATGTCCGTTCGCCCTCCGAGACGATGCTGATCGGCTACCCGACACCGACCGCGGCCAATATCCCGTTCAAGATCGTCGATCCCGATCTCGCCTTCAACGCGGAAGAGGGCGTCTACAAGATGCTGGAATACCCGGATTTTTCGGGCGAGGTGACCGCATGGCTGGCCAGTGACGCCGCAAAGGGCATAGATACGCTCGTGGTCATTTGCCGCTCGGGCTCGCGCAGTGCCTCGGCGGTCGACGCTCTGACCAAAGCCGGAGTCGACGCGACGCTCTACAGCATGGTCGACGGCTTCGAGGGCGACAAGAACGACGCGGGCACGCGCGACGTCAATGGCTGGCGCAATGCCGGTCTGCCCTGGACCTACAAGATCCGCGAAGGCCTCTGGCCCGGGCACCACTGAGACTTGCGGCGCGGCTGGGCCTGCGCCATCAAGGGGCATGGCCCGCCTCATCCTCTTCAACAAGCCCTTCGGCGTGCTGTCGCAATTCACCGATCCCGGCAATGCCGACAGCCCCCGCGCGACGCTCTCGGATTACATCGACATGCCCGGCGTCTACCCCGCCGGGCGGCTCGATCGCGACAGCGAGGGGCTGTTGCTGCTGACCGATGACGGGCGCCTGCAGGCGCAGCTGGCGCAGCCGCGCTTCAAGACCGAAAAGACCTATCTGGTGCAGGTCGAACGCGTGCCGGACGCCGCCGCGCTCGACGCGTTGCGCGCCGGCGTCCGGCTGAAGGACGGCCCGACCCGGCCCGCCCGCGTGCGGCGCATCGACGCGCCGGACCTCTGGCCGCGCGATCCGCCCGTGCGAGAGCGCAAATCGGTGGCCGATTGCTGGCTGGAAATCGTGATTTCCGAAGGGCGCAACCGGCAGGTGCGGCGGATGACCTCGCATGTCGGCCATCCCACGCTGCGGCTGGTGCGCTGGCGGGCGGGGGACTGGTCGCTCGACGGGCTGGCCCCCGGCACGTGGCGCGACGCCAAGCTTTAGCCGCCCTGTACTTTAGCCGCCCTGCACCTGCCGCTCGCCTGCGGGACGCGCGCGCGGGCGCGTCGCCGGCAATTGCCTGCAATATCTCTGCTCGCGCAGCCAGTCCTGCATGTCGCGCCGCTTCGATTTGCTGTGCAGCGGCCCCCAATCCGCGGCCACGCCGCGCATCCCCGCCGACACCACGCCGTCGCGCGTCACGGTATGCGCCATGATGCGGATCGCGCAGGACAGGTTGTCGGGCCCGTAGCGCAGCGCCTCGCCGCTCGTGGCGCGGCATTCATAGCCGCGCGCGGTGGCCGGCGCGATCTGCAAAAGGCCGAAATACCGCCCGCCGCCGCCAACGGCCTGCGCGCGGTACGTGCTTTCATGCTTGGCCAGCGCCGACAGGAACCCGACCCAGAAGGCGCGCCGGCCCCGCTGTCCCGCCTGCGTATAGCCCGGGCACCACGCCGCGATGTCGCGTGGCACATCCGTAACCAGCGCCGCACCATGCCCCCGCAGCGCGTCGAGCGCGCTGCGCGTCCAGAGCGCGGCGCGCTCGCGATGCGCCCAGCGCACCGGCGGCAGCCCACCGTCGCGCGGCACCGATTGCACCGGCTCGACACCGTTTCGCGCCGCTTGCGCTTGCCCGTCACGCGCGAGGCCGTGACCGGGCATGCACGCCAGCACGACAAGAACCACCATCCATTTCATCGGGTCAGCTTGCCCAAAGCCCGCGGCTTTGGCAATGCCGTTCGCGCCGGCACGTCCCGGCCCTCTCGGCACGGCTCATCCGGCGCCGCGCAGGACATGGCCGGCGCTGCGGTCGGGATCATGAAGGACGTGACACCCGCGCCCGGCGGCCTTGGCGGTGTAAAGCGCGCGGTCGGCATCCGCCATCATATGCGCGATATCGGGCACCTTGTAGTAACAACTCAGCGTCGCGCCGATACTGGCCGAGATATGGCAGACCTGCCCGTCGCAGGTTATCGGCGCCTCGAGACCCGCGATCAGCCGCGCGGCGGCATTGGCGACCCCAGGGGCCATTTCCGCGCCCGGCAGCACGAAAACGAACTCGTCCCCGCCGACCCGCGCGATCACGTCCCCGGCGCGCACCTGCGCCAGCATGCGCCGCGCCGCTTCCTGCAACACGTGATCGCCCATCGCGTGGCCATGCGCATCGTTGACCTCCTTGAAATGATCCAGATCGAGATGCAGCAGCGCGAATGGCTGTCCGGCCTGCTGCTGCCGTTCCAACAGGTGATCGAGCGCGCGGCGATTCTTCAGCCCCGTCAGCGTGTCGGTCAGGGCCTGCTCATGCGCCGCGATGCGCGCATCTTCCAGCCGCAGGTTCAATTGATGCGATTCGGCCATCGCCGCCGACTTCGCCTCGACGAGGTACAGCATCTCGGTGGTCAGGTCGGTCGGCGCGAAATCGAGTCCGGTCAGCCCGAAATCGCGCACCGCATCGACCACCGAGATCCCGAAGGACAGGTTGACCAGCGCCCCGGGCCCGCCCTGCACCGACAGGGGCACCAGCAAGCCCTTCAGCGCGTGGCGCGATCCGGCGCGCAGCCGCAGGCGCAACCGCCGGCCCGCGAGCGCGCGCAGATCGGCCATGCCGGCAACCATGTTCGGGCGCGCCATCTCGAAGATCTCGAGGAACCGCGCACCGACCGGATCGCGGTCCCGCATCACCTTGCGCAGCGTCGGACCGGCCTGCACGACATGCCCCGTGGGCCCGAGCACGGCGTGCATCGGGGCCAGCGTGTCCAGCACCTCGCGCATCCTGTCGGCGTCCTCCATCATCCCGCCGACCGCCCAGCGCCCAGATCGAACTCCCGCCCGCTGGCGAAACGCGCGTCCAGAAGCTGCACCTCGATCATCTCGTGCGTGGCGGTCGCGCCGCGATGGTCCAGCACCACCAGCGCACCGTAATCGTCCGCCATCGCCCGCAGGATCCCCATCATCACGTGGCCGAATCGCAGCTCGCCGGGCGCGCCTCGTCCCACCTCCAGCCGATAGAGGCCCGCACCATGGCCATGCAGGGTCAGCGACGGCAGGTCGAGTTCGTCCACCGCCAGCCGCGCCCGGTCCGGCAGATCCTCGAGCGCGTGCAGGAAATCGACGAAATCGACACCGCTGAACCGCAACAGGCGGCGGATCGGCTCGACCGCGCGATGCGACACGAGATAGGTCCCGATATCCTCCAGAAGATCATCGCGCGACCGGTCGAGCCGCGTACCCAGCGCCGCCAGCAGCTGTTGCGTGACCTCCGCATCGTAGCGCATCATCGGCTCGAACGTGTCATAGCCGAGACCGAGCCGCCCGATCACGTCCCGCCACAGCGCGTCGCCGTAGCTGTCGCGAGCGAATCGCTCGATCGCGCGGTTGATCAACCCGTGCATGCCCTTCTCTCCCGTTCGACTCGTCCGCAGCATCGCAGCCAAGCCTTAAGAATCGCTGAACCCGATCCCGCCCGGCGCCGCTTGCCTTCGATCCACGGCACCGCTACGATGATGGCATCCGTTGGGGTGCCCCGTGCCGGGGCTGAGAGGCGTTGACGCCAACCCACCGAACCTGATCCGGCTCGCACCGGCGTAGGGAACGGAGACCGCGCACCGCGCGCCTTTCCCCCTTTGCGCCGGCCGGGCCGCCCGATGAAAGGCCGCACCATGCGCCCAGATTCGCCCGCGCTGATGCTTGATGGCACTGCTCGGATCGGCGGGCTGCACATCTTCGGACCATTGCGCCTGACGGTGGCCGCCGGCCGCATAACCTGCCTTCTGGGGCCCTCGGGGGTGGGCAAGACCACCCTGCTCCGGCTTTTGGCCGGTGTCGACGACGTCACCGATTTCACCGGCACGATCTCGGCCTCGGACAGGCGGCCGCTGGCCGGGCGCATGGCGCTGATGGCGCAGGGCGATCTGCTGATGCCGTGGCTCGACGTGCTGGGCAATGTCACGCTGGGTGCACGGCTGCGCGGCGAGCGGCGCGACCGGAGGCGCGCGATGACCATGCTGGGCCGCGTCGGGCTGGACGATCACGCGCACAAGCGTCCGCATGCCCTGTCCGGCGGGCAGAAACAGCGCGTGGCACTTGCCCGCACGCTGATGGAGGACCGACCCGTGATCCTGCTCGACGAGCCGTTCTCGGCGCTCGACGCGCGCACGCGCACCCAGATGCAGGACCTCGCGGCCGAGCATCTGGCGGGGCGCACGGTGCTGATGGTCACGCATGACCCCGCAGAGGCGGCGCGCATGGGTCACGCCATCCAGATCCTGACCGAGGCGGGGCTGGAGGACGTCACCCCGCCCCCCGGCACCGTGCCGCGCCCCGTGGACGATCCCGACACGCTGACCGCGCAAGGCCGGCTGCTCTCGCGCCTGCGCGCCCCCGCATACGAGGAGTAGACGATGCGCCCCACCGATCACCTCAAATCGCTTTGCACAGAGGACTGGCAGGCGGCCACGCGCCACGCCTTCACCGATCAGTTGGCGGCGGGCACCCTGCCAGAGGATCGCATGCTGGCCTATCTCGAGCAGGATCACCTCTTTCTCGACGGCTTCGTGCGGCTTCTGGCCTCGGCCGTCGCGCGCGCGCCGTCGCTGCCCGAGGCGGTCCCCGGCGCGCAATTCCTCGGGCTGATCTGCGGGCCGGAAAACACCTATTTCCTGCGCGCCATCGCGGCGCTTGGCGGCGATCCCGCGCGGCCCGCGCCCGCGCATCCCGTGACGGCAGAGCTTCAGGACATCATGCACCGCGCGACGCGCTCGGACAGTTACGCCCAGATGCTGGCGGTGCTGGTGGTGGCCGAATGGTCCTATCTCGACTGGGCCACGCCGCATGCCGACAAGGCCGACGGCCTGCCCTTCTGGTTCGGGGAATGGATCAGCCTGCACAGCGGCGCGGGCTTCGAGGGTGTGGTGGCGCATCTGCGCGATCAGCTCGACCGCGCGTGGCCCGCGCTGTCGGAGCCCGAGAAGCGCGCCGTCGAGGCCACGTTCATCGAGACCACGCGGCTCGAACACGCGTTTTTCGATGCCGCGCTCGCGGGCTACCCGAATTGATGACGCGGTCCGTTGGCCCTCACCTGAACCGCGCGTTCACCATCCTCGGCTCAACCGCTTTGGCGCTGGCGCTCTGGCAGGCGCTGGTGACGCTGACGGCGCTGCCGCCCTTCATCCTGCCGGGGCCGGCGCGTGTCGCCGAAACCCTCTGGTCCAGCCGCGCGCTGATCCTCGAGCATGCGGGCATCACCATCGCCGAGGTGGTGATCGGACTGGCCCTCGGCGCGATCCTTGGGGGCGTGTCGGCGATCGGGCTGGCGGCCTCGCCAGTGGCGCGCCGGCTGCTGCGCCCGATGATGGTGTTTTCCCAGGCGATCCCGGTCTTCGCGCTGGCGCCATTGCTGACGCTGTGGCTTGGCTACGGCCTCTGGTCGAAGATCGCCATGGCGCTCTTGATCATCTATTTCCCGGTCACCTCGGCCTTCTTCGACGCGCTGATGCGCACGCCACAGCACTGGCTCGATCTGGGGCGGATCATGGGCGCCAACGCGGCGCGGCTGATGTGGCATATCCGCGTGCCCGCCGCACTTCCCGGTTTCGCCACCGGGCTGCGGCTGGCGGCGGTCTATGCCCCCATCGGGGCGATCATCGGCGAATGGGTGGGGGCCTCGAAAGGGCTGGGCTATCTCATGCTTCTGGCCAATGGGCGAGCAAAAATCGATTTGATGTTCGCGGCCCTCATCGTGCTGGCGATCTTCACGCTTTGCCTGCACATGGGCGTCGACCGCGCCTGCCGCCGCTGGCTGGACGGCAAGTCGGCCGGATGAGCGTCTTCCGGGTTGAAGGAACCGTGTCAGACCGTGCCGTTTCGCTCGAACGCCATGAAAAAGATCGCCTCTCGCCCGAAATCGATCCGAATTCGAGGCGTATCCTCTCAGGATGAGCACCCTGCCCCCAACCCGTTTCGCGACCCCTCTGCGCCTCTCGGTCTTTATCGACGCCGACAACATCCCCGCAAGGAAAGCCGGGATCATCCTCGCGCTTGCCAACCGGCACGGTTCGCCCGACCTCGTGCGCGCCTATGGAAATGCCTGCAACCTGCCCGGTTGGGACGACCTGCCGGGAGTCCACCTGATCCATTCCGGCAGCGGCAAGAATGCCGCCGACATGCTGATCTGCCTCGACGCGATGGAGCGGGCGCTGTCGGAACAATGCGAGGCGGTTCTGCTCATCAGTTCCGATCAGGATTTCACCCATCTCGCCACCCGCCTGCGCGGTTACGGCCTCACGGTGATCGGCGCGGGAGAGGCGAAAACGACCGAGCGCTTTCGCGCGGCCTGTTCGACGTTTCACGTGATCGATACGGACGCGCCGCCCGCCGATCCGGCGCATGCGCCGACGCCGCCTGCCCCGCCGATCTCGGACCTCGATCAGACGATCCGCAACGTGATCCGGTCGAACTGCAAGGATTCGACCGGGCTGGAAATCACGGTGCTCTCCAGCCGCATGTTTAAGCTTCACGGGGTCAAGATCAGCGACATGCCGGACAAGACCTGGCGCAAGTATCTCGCCAACCGTCCCGATTTCTTCGCGCTCGACCCCAAGGGTCCGAACGCCAAGGTGCGCTACAGGCCGGCAGCATTCTCCACCACCGCGACATAATGCGCGGATCATCCGAGCTGTCTCGCGTACAAGCCTGACCTTCGATGACAGGCAGGGCGCAATGCACTCACAGAGAGCTGCCGCGACGCAAGACACAGCCCCTCTCAACAGGGATCGAGTTCTCCGAGATCGCGCGCGAACAGCGCAGGGTCGGCACGGGCGGTTATCCGGCTGGACTGCGGAAAGCTCAGCCCGTTCAACCGTGCACGCGCCCCACAGAACTGCGCGCAGGCCTCGTGGGGCGATGCTTCCAGCATGATCGCGCCGCTCTCCTCGCGCAATCGAAGCATGCAGCCCCGGGCCTCCAGCAGCGAGCCGTCCGGCGCGGCCGTCGCCGTGCCTTGCACGCCGCAATGGTGCATCCCTTGCCAGCTCGATATCCGCAGATCTACGGCATTAGTGCCCGCTTGCCGTGCGATCAGGAAGCTGTTCCCGCCATAGGCACAATAAAGCCCCGCCGAATCGGCGAGCGCGGGGGCGGCGGAGATCAGGAAACCGGCCAGAACCGGCAGGACACGTGACTTCATCGAGATTGCCTCCTCAGCAATGGGGCCAACATCGTCCCGACGCCAATCATGGCATGCCTTGGGCGTGTCCTGAATGTCGGGATCGCGTGTCCTGACATAAGCCTGCGCCTGACGCGCACATGCCAGCCGAGCGCCCACCGGGTTCTAGAAATCCGTGGCCGCGCCTCCTTCGGCCTTGCGGCGGGCAACGAAATCGGCCAGTTCGTCGCGGATACTCTCCTCCATCGGCGGCGCCTCGAAATCTGCGAGGATATCCTGGAAGACCTGATGCGCGCGCGCCGGGGTCCAGACTCCGCCGGCGGCCTCCCACGCCTCGTGATTGCGCCAGTCGCTCAGGAACGGCGCATAGAACGCGGTGCTGTAGCGGTCCTGGGTGTGCTGGATGCCGAAGAAATGGCCCTGCCCGTCGCCCTGATCCATCACCGCGCGCACCGCGTCGACGGCGATCTCGTCGGGGCCGGTGGCGGTCAACATGGGGTCCATGTAGCGCTGGATATGCTGCAATATCTCGCAATCCATGACGAATTTCTCAGGGGAGGCGATCAGCCCGCCCTCGAGCCAGCCGGCGGCGTGATAGATCATGCTGGCGCCCGATTGCACCGCCGACCACAGGCTGTTGGAGGTCTCCCACACCGCCTGCCCGTCGGGCACGTTGGCCGCGCACACGCCGCTTGCCCTCAGCGGCAGCCCGTAGAAGCGCGCCATCTGTCCGGTCATCTGCGTGGCGCGCATGTATTCCGGCGTCCCGAAGGCCGGCGCGCCAGAGCGCATGTCGACATTCGAGGTGAACGTCCCGATCGCCACCGGCGCACCGGGCCGGATCACCTGCGCCAGCACCACGGCGCACAGCGCCTCGGCCACGCTTTGCGCCACCGCGCCGGCCATCGTCACCGGCGCCATCGCGCCCGCAAGGGTGAAGGGCGTCACCACCAGACCCTGCCCCCGCCGCGCCATGCGCATCCAGCCATCGAGCATGGGAAAATCATGCTTGAGCGGCGAGGTCGAGTTGATGTTGGTGTACATCCGCGGCGTCGCCTCGAACTCCGCATGGCTCAGGCCCGCAGCGATGCGCACCATCTCCATCACGTCCTCGACGCGGTCGGGCCCAAGGCAATAGGCATGCGCCACCTTGTCGGTCAGCGTCAGCTTGTCGTGCAGCACGTCGAGATGGCGGATGCTCGCATGCACGTCCTGCGGCTCGACCGGATAACCGCCGACGAAATGGATGCAGTTGAAATACTGGCTCAGCTTGAGCAGATCGCGGCACATCGCGCGGGTGCCGGTGACCTTGCGCCCGATCTTCATGTCCCAGTAGCTCGGCGGCGAAGAGACATTTCCGAAATTCAGATGACCGGCACCGATGGTGATCCGATGCGCGGGGTTGCGCGGGGTGATGGTCCAGCTTGCGGGGGCCTTTGCCACCATCTCGAGCACGAAATCACGCCCCATGCGGACCATCGCGCCGTCGATCTCGCAACCGCCGCTGTCGCGCAGGATCGCGACCGCCGCTGGGTTCAGGAACGCCACGCCGATCTCCTCGAGGATGCGCATCGCGCCGTCATGGATTGCGGCGACGCCGTCGGGTCCCAAGGGCTCGGTCGGGCGGTCGGTGTTGACGGGCGGGTTCCACGGCATCTGCGCGATCGCCGCATGGCCGCGCCGCGCGGCCCCCCCGGCGCGCCCGCCGATGCGTTTCCTGCGCTTGAGATCCTCGGCCATGGCGTGCCCTCTCGGTCTGCTACGTCCAGAGAACACCGGGGCCGAGCGTCCAAAATGCCAGTTTGCGACGAAACGCGTCGTTTTTGTCGGCTTCAGAAACGTATGGTTCTTGCCGGAGAGGTACACGACGCGGTTTGACTCACGCGTTTTGGGAGGGGGTATCGGCGGTATTTTTGCGAGTGTCTGCGCCGTGCATCAAGAGGGATTTGCGGCGCCTGCAGGATACGTTCGCGACCAGTTTACCTGACCACGTGGATCAAAACTCATGAGTTTGCCCTCAAAAGTATCCAGTGAGTTCCGCGGAAGCCCGCGCATTTCGGCCGCACTTTCCCACTGGACCGCTGAAGATGCGAGCACGTAACATTGAGCGGCTGTTGCAATAGAGGCGCAGAAATCCATTCCGTCCCGCCCATGAGCGGGAGAGCAAGCATACAGCCAAATCTTTCTTACCCCGCCTCGAAGCCGACTGAACAACGCGGTTTGGTGAGACCGCAGCCCCACCCCAACCTGAAGTGAAGCAGGACTGGCGTGGCAATTGATGACAAGGTTATACATGGGGATGTGTGTTGCCACCCGATTGATGATATAACCGATGGAGTCCGTCGGGTAGACATCTACATTCGCGTCCATATTCAGATACATATTCGATCTGCTATCATTGACGACGACCGCTTTGGATTCTAGGGTAATCATTTGAAAAAACTCCAATTTCTGGATTTCTCAAAGTCACCGAATCAATGGTTAACGCGTACATGATCTCAAATCATAGCACGCGCTCGGAATCACAGGCCAGAAATATCGGTTGTTATCGGCCTTACGGATCAAACTGTTTCAAGTTTGGTCGAAACGCATGCGTCGCGACTCTGTCGCGCCCGCTTATGCCCCTGCGTCGTCCTCGGCGTCGAGCCTTTCTGCTCCAAGGACCAAGGGAACACCGCGCCCGGGACAGGCAAATGCCGGTTTGCGACGCATGTCGTCTTTTTCGTTGGCTCAGAGGCGGGTAAACCGTCGCGGCGCATCGACCTTGCTCACCGCGCGGCGTTTTTCCGCTTCATCATGTCTCCACCGCGCCCGTCGCGCCCTCTGCAAGCCAAGCCTCGGCTGCGGCGGTCTCGGCAAGCTCGAAACTCTTTATCTCTATGCCCGGGAAGAGGGCCCCTTCGACTTCCGCGGCATTTCGGATCCAACTCGCGTCGCTCAGAACCGCGCATCGATCGAACTTCCCCAGCAGTCCGAAAAGCTTTGGCATCCTGGCCAGCTCGACACCGATCGCCCCGAGTGTCGGCATCGCGAACTCGGGTATCTTGTAAAGCATCCGGCCCTTCGTCACGTCGTCCGATTTGGCGATGAGGTCGTCCAGCGCTGTAGACATGGCCTCCGCGTCGACGCGGCCGCTCAACTCTATATCGACACGGTTCTCCGCAGGTTTGGTGATTGTCAGCATGAGCAGATCCTCCTTTCGATACTGACGCAGTGTCGCAGGTGCTGCCCGCTCGGGCATTGATCCGGATCAGTTTGCACCCTTGTGTTCGGCCAAAACGATCAGCGCCGGCACGGGCAACCGTGCCGAAACGTCCCGATCCCTGCCCGCGCGTCTTCGTGATGGGCGCACCCGCGCTCAGACCGCGCGCACCATGCGGCGCCGCCCGGTATGCCACAGGTACAAGGCCAGGCTGCCCACCACGATCACCCCGCCGGCCAGCATCATCGGGGTCGGTCGCTCGCCCACGCCGAGCCAGACCCAGAGCGGGCCGAGGACCGTCTCCAGCAGCAGCAGCAGGCTGACATTCGACGCATGCGTGTAGCGCGAGGCGAGCGACAGCGAGAAGAACGAGACCGGCAGGATCACCAGCCCGGTGATGGCGATCGCCCAGACAGCACCCTGGGCCATCTGCCCGGGCCCGGTGATCGCCACGCCGGTCACCCCAGCCAGCGCCGCGCCCACCCCGATCAGCAGCGCAATGGGCAGGTCCGGCCGCGCCCGCAGGATGACGAAGTTGAGCGCCAGAACCATCGCCACGCCCAGCCCCGCGAGCGCCCCCCACAGCGCGTCAGAACTGAGCGCGAGGTCGCCGCGCCCGCCCAGCACCGCCAGCGCGATGCCGCACAGCACCGCGAGGATGGTGATCCACGTGGATCGCCGCGTCGGCTCGCCGATGATGACCCGCGCGAAAAGCGCGGCGAAGACCGGCACCGTGGCCACCGCAAGCAGCATCACCGTCACCGGCGCATGCGCGATCCCAAGGCTGAACAGCGTCGCGTTGACATATTGGCAGGCGACGATGGTCAGCCCGAACCCGGTGCCGAGGAACGCCAGATCGCGCCCGCGGTTCCTTGCCAGCACCGCCCAGAGCGTGACCAGAACCGCCCCCATCATCAGGCCGCGCCAGCCGACCATCTGGTAGCCGCCCATGCCCGACAGCCGCATGAACAGCGCATCCGGCGTCAGCACCAGCGCGGCAAATGTCGCCAGCCCCAGGCCGAACAGCGGATGCCGCGTCATGCGTCCAGCCAGTCGGGCAGATGCCCGATATCGGGCAGGACGATATCGGCCAGCGGCGCCAGGTCGCCGCGCAAGGCGGTGCCGGTAAGCACGCCAACGCAGCGCATCCCCGCGGCGCGCCCGGCGATCAGGTCATGTGCGCTGTCGCCCACCATGACAACGCGCGCAGGATCCACCGCCACGGCCCGCGCGAAGGCCAGAAGGGGGCCCGGCGCGGGCTTGGCCCCGTGGCCGGAATTGAAGCCTGCGACGAAATCGAAATGCGCCAGAATCCCGGTGCTGTCCAAATGTGCGCGCGCCCCGGATTCCGTGTCGTTGGTCACCACGCCGAGGCGCAGCCCGCGTACCGACAGCCCGTCGAGATAGGGGACCAGCGGCACGGCGGGGGTCAGCGGGGCCTGTGCTGCGCGGTGCATAAGTTGGATCTCGATCTCCTCGACGGCAACCCCCGGCAGGGCGCTGGCGAAACATTCGGCGGCCTCGCGGTTGGTGCCCGCCACGATCGGACTCGACGGCAGGAAGCGCCGCGCGTAGAGATCGTAATGCGCTGCATCGGCCAGCCGCGCCATCAGGCCCGCGTCGCCACCGGCCAGATCGAGGATCACCTCATGCGCCCAGACGCTCCATGTGGCGTGAAAGTCGAACAGTGTGCCGTCCTTGTCGAACAGGACCGCGCCCGTGCGCCTCATGTCCAGTTCACCTGCGCCCCGCCGGGCAGCGCCGCGCGCGCCATCATAGGGATGTCGAAGGCCAGGCCCTGTCCCTCGCAGAACGCCACCACCCACGCGTCGTCCATCATCAGGAAATCCAGCACCGAGCCGAGGAATTCCGGCTCGGCGGCCCGCGCGCGCAGATCGGCCTCGGAAGCCCCTGTCGCGCCAAGGAAAACCGGCAACAGATCGTCATTCGCGGCCAGCCAGCCCAGCGCCTGCAAGGCGATCGTTTCGGCGGAATCTTGCTGCATCTTGACCCTGATCAATTTCGCGAAAGACTTTCTTAACCACTCCCATGGATAGTTAATCAAATGCAAAGGGCAAGTCGGAAAGGCGTCAAGCCCATGTCCGGGAAAATTCTGATCGTAGACGAGCTGGCAACCAACAGGATCGTCCTGAAGGTGAAGCTGTCGGCAACCCCTTACGAGGTGGTACAGGCCGCAAGCGCGGACGACGCGCTGCGCCTTGCCGCCAGCGAGCGGCCCGACCTGATCCTGTCGAGCACCCGCCTGTCGGGCCAGGACGTGGGCAGCTTCATCTCCGCCTTGCGCCGCATCGACGGTGCCGCGGCGACCCCGATCCTGATGCTCCAGACCGGCACCTCGGCCGAGGACCGCGCCGACGCCTTGCGCGCCGGGGTCGACGATATCCTTAGCAGGCCGGTCTCGGAATCCCTGCTGCTGGCGCGGCTACGCAACCTGTTACGACAGCGCCACACCGACCCGGAACTGGCCATCCACCACGCCCCCATCGACAGCCACGGCCCCGGTTTCGCCGATGCGCAGGCCGGCTTCGCACCGCCCGGCCGGATCGCCATCATCGCGGCCAGCCGCGCCGACGCGATCAACATGCGAGGCACACTCGCGGCGCACGGGCCCCACGCCTTCGAGGCGCTGACGATAGAGGACCGCACGCCGCGCCGGCCCGCCGACATCTACATGCTGCGCATCAACCTCAGCCAGGCCGAGGACGGGCTGCGCCTGCTCGCAGATCTCAAGGCGGCGCGCCCGACCCGCGACAGCCCGGTGATCGCGCTGCTCGACGCCGAGGCCAGTCCGCTCGCCGTCACGCTTCTTGACATGGGCGCCGACGACGTCATCACCGGCCCGCCCGACCCGCGCGAGGTCCTGCTGCGCATCGACAACCATCTCGGGCGCAAACGCCGCAACGAAGGTCTGCGCGCGCATCTTCTGTCGGGGCTGCAGGCAGCCTGCCTCGACCCGCTGACCGGGGTCTACAACCGCCGGCACGCGCTGCCCTTCCTGCAGAACCAGCTTGCGCTGGCGCAGGGCACCGGCGGCGATGTCGCGGTGATGCTGGTGGATTTCGATTTCTTCAAACGGATCAATGACACTCACGGCCACGCGGCGGGCGACGCGGTCCTGCGGAGCATCAGCACTTGCCTGCGCAGAAACCTGCGCGAGACCGACATGCTCGCCCGGATCGGCGGCGAGGAATTCCTGGTCGTGCTGCCCGACACGCCGCGCGAGCGCGCGCAGGACGTGGCCCAGCGGCTGTGCGACATGGTCCGCGAGACCGGCGTCACGGTGCCGGGCATCGCCGCGCCGCTGCGCATCACCATCTCGATCGGCGTGACCATCGCCGGGCCCACGCCCGGCACGCCCGCCCCCACCGTCGAAGATCTGCTCGACGAGGCGGACCGCGCGCTTTACCTCGCCAAGGCGCAGGGCCGCAACCAGGCCAGCTTCTGCGCCCGCTCGGCCGCCTGACGCCGCCCCGCCCCCGCCCGCCATCCGGCATTTCCTTTTTCCCCGATCCGACGTATCTCTTGGGCCGGCGCACAGGCAACCGCGAGGGGCAGGCAAGCGATGACAAGGACCATGATCGGGGTGATCGGCGGTTCGGGGCTTTACGAGATAGACGGGCTGGAGGGCGCCGCGTGGGGCGCGGTCGAGACCCCGTGGGGCCCGCCCTCGGACGAGATCCTGACCGGCACCCTCGACAGGGTGCCGATGGCCTTCCTGCCGCGGCACGGGCGCGGCCATGTCCATGCCCCCGCGACGGTGCCCTACCGCGCCAATATCGACGCGCTGAAACGCCTTGGCGTGACCGACGTGATCTCTGTCTCGGCGTGCGGGTCGTTCCGCGAGGATCGCGCGCCGGGCGATTTCGTGCTGGTCGACCAGTTCATCGACCGCACCATCGCGCGCGACAAATCCTTCTTCGGCACCGGCTGCGTCGGCCATGTCAGCGTCGCGCATCCCACCTGCCCGCGCCTCTCGGACGCCTGCGCCACCGCCGCGCGCGCCGCCGGCATCACCGTGCACGAGGGCGGCACGTACCTTGCCATGGAAGGCCCGCAATTCTCGACCCTGGCAGAATCGTTGCTCTACCGCGAGGTCTGGGGCTGCGACGTGATCGGCATGACCGGAATGCCCGAGGCCAAGCTCGCCCGCGAGGCGGAGCTGTGCTATGCCTGCGTCGCGATGATCACCGATTTCGACAGCTGGCACCCGCAGCATGGCGAGGTCGATATCAGCGACATCATCGCCACCCTGACCGCCAATGCCGACAAGGGCCGCGCGCTGGTCCGCGGCCTGCCCGCGCTTCTTGGTCCCGACCGCGAGTCCTGCCCGCATGGCTGCGACCGCGCGCTCGACTTCGCGCTGCTGACCGCACCCGAGAAACGCGATCCCTCCCTCGTGGCAAAGCTCGACGCGGTGGCGGGGCGCGTGCTCGGATAAGCTTGCACCCGCGCACGCCGTGGGCCACACAGTGTCCGTAACCGCCGGAGCCGCGCCATGCCAGACACCAGATCCGTCAAGGATTACATCCGAACCATCGTCGATTTCCCGCGCGAGGGGATCCTCTTTCGCGACGTCACCACGCTTTTCGCCGATCCGCGCGGCTTTCGCATCGCCATCGACCAGATGCTGCACCCCTATGCCGGCCGGCCCATCGACAAGGTCGCAGGGCTAGAGGCGCGGGGATTCATCCTCGGCGGGGCGATCGCGCATCAGCTTTCGGTGGGCTTCGTGCCGATCCGCAAGAAGGGCAAGCTGCCCGGCGCGGTGATCTCCGAGGCGTATCAACTCGAATACGGCGACGCGGTCGTAGAGATCCACCACGACGCCATCGAGGCAGGCGAGCGCGTGCTGCTGGTCGATGACCTTCTGGCAACCGGCGGCACGGCGGCGGCGGGCATCCGGCTGCTCGACCGTCTGGGCGCGCAGACCGTCGGCTGCGCCTTCATCGTCGACCTGCCCGACCTCGGCGGCAATGCAAGGCTGACGGATCTCGGCATGGACGTGCACACCCTCTGCGCCTACGAGGGCGACTGAACGGGGCCGCGGCTAGAGCGTGTTGCGCGCGAAGGCCCCGCCCTTCATGATCGCCCGCAGGCTGGTCTCGGGCTCGATCAGGAAATCGAGGCTGGCCTCGGGATCGCCGTCGATCACCAGCAGATCGGCCATCGCCCCCTCCTCGATCACGCCGACCGCACCGGCATAGGGCGCGCGCTCGCCCGACATCGCCAGGATTTCCGACGCCGCGCCGGTCGCCTGCCGCAGCGCGTCCAGCGGCGCGTGAAACTGCGTCAGCTTGGCCAGTTGCGCGCCGTGACGCGGCAGCCCGGCAGGGTTGAACAGGATGTCGGTGCCGAACCCCGTCAGCACGCCGTGCTTGTCGGCCCATTCATAGGCTCGGCGCGACCCTTCGGCGATCATCTGCTGCTGCAGGCGCTGCGATTCCAGCGGCTTTGGATTGGCGTCCTGGTCGTAAAGGAAGGGTTGCAGGCTCCACGCCACACCCTCGTCGGCCATCATCTGCACCGTGTCCTCATCCACAAGCTGCCCGTGCTCGATGCATTTCACCCCGGCACGGATCGCCCGGCGCACGCCTTCGGTGGAATAGACATGCACGCAGACATAGGTGCCCCAATCGGCGGCCGCCTCCACCGCCACGCGCAGCTCGCGCTCGAAATATTGCGGCGCCTCCAGCGGGTCGTAAAGCGACGACACCCCACCACCCGCCATGAGCTTGAGCTGGCTCGCCCCCTTCATCAACTGCTCGCGGGCACGCGTCAGCACCGCGTCCTCGCCATCGGCGATAGCCGATGCGCCCATCGCCTCGGCATGGCTCAACGGGTTCTGCGAGGTGCGCGGCAATTCGTGGATCATCCGGAAATCGCCATGCCCCGAGGTCTGCGAGATCATCGCGCCGGAGGGAAACACGCGCGGCCCAGCGACCCGGCCCTCGTCGATCGCGCGCTTCAGGGCAAAGGCCGGCCCACCCACGTCGCGCACGGTGGTGAAGCCGCGCTGCAGCGTATCGCCGGCGGCCTGCGCGGCCACGAGGTGCACATAGGCTGGGTCGGCGGTCATCGCCGCCATCTCGCCGATACCGCACAGGGTGGAATGCCAATGCGCGTCGATCAGCCCGGGGGTGACCGCGCGCCCGCCGCAATCGACGCGTTGCGACTCCTCGGGGCCCGTGCCGCGCGCCGGCAGGGCGGTGATGCGATCACCCGTAACCAGGATATCGACATCCTCGCGCAGCACCGACGCGCGTCCGTCGAAGAGCCGCAGGTTGGTCAGCAGGACCGGTTTTGCACCACTGCCGCCTTGCGCGCGGGCGCTGTCGGGGGCCATGTTGAATCCGGCGAACATCGCGGTGACGGCGGCGGCCCCGCCCAGCATCTCGCGCCGGCTCAGATCGGCCTCGATCCGCGCATAGGCGCGCAGCGTCTCCGGCGCGCCGCATTTGCAAGCATCCATAGCGTGTGAATGTTCCGCGCCCGAAACCCCTGATTCATTTTCGCAAATAATGCACATATTGTTTCCTCGAATCAGCAAAACTTTTTAAAGATTAGCAACAGTTCACGCGGGAATATACACAGGACCCGATCATGAAAGTTTCGGTCTCGGCCATTCTGGCTATCTCGGTGGTGGGCGCCGCAGCGCTCGGGCCCAGCCAGCCCCGCGCGCAAGGATTGCAGGGCTGGCAGTTCGAGGTCAGCCCTTATGTCTGGGCGGCCGGCGTCGACGGCACGATCAGGCCGTTGCGCCGCGGTCCCAGCTTCGAAAGCTCGCTGTCCTTCGGCGACATACTCGACAATCTTGATGCAGGCCTCTTCGTCACCGGCTCGGCCCGGCGCGACCGGTTCATCCTGATGGGTGATCTCTACTACATCTCGCTGTCGGACACGGTGCGCCGCACAGTGCTGGGGCAACGCGCCAGCCTCCGGGGCGAGGCCGAGATCCTGCAGGGCACCCTCGCCGCCGGCTGGCGTGCGGTGGATCGCCCCACGGCCTCGCTCGATCTTCTGGCGGGCATCCGCGCCGGGGAGAACGACATCGGTATCCGGGCGAAGGTCAACGACACCACCATCCTGCGCGGCGATGACGACATTACCTATTCCGCGCCGATCCTCGCGCTGCGCGGCCGCGTTGCGCTCAGCGACCGTGTCTCGTTGACCGGCTACGGCGATCTCGGCGGTGGGACGTCAAGCGTCGACAGCACCTGGCAGCTCTCGGCAACGCTCGATTACCACATCTCCGATAGCGTGGCGATCTCGGCCGGCTACCGCCACGAGAAGCTCGACATCACCAATGGCAGCGCCCGCTCGAACACCGACACCAGCGGCTTTCTCCTCGGCACCCGCCTGAGCTTCTGACGCGCGCAGGCGGCGGGCAGCGATGCGGCGATCCGACGCTCGCGCTAGGCGCATCATGTCCGCCAAACCCGCAAAAACCCCGAGGCTTTGCGCAGGCGAAAGCTAAATCGCCGCACCGGGGAAAGGGGGGCGGCCCGGCGATCGCGCCGCGCCTTCGGTGCGTTTCGCGCGGTCCAGATAGGTTTTTGGGTCACCCGTCCGACTTCCTTGAACTAATTCATCCTGAACAACGATCTCTGGTGGCGATTTTTAGTTTCTTATGGGGCCCGACACTCAGCGTAATCAGCCAGATGAACTGGCACTAAGAAACCCTCAGGTGGACGCGGCAGGTCCAGGACCCAGGTCAAGGGCGGCGCCCCGTTGGGGCCGGCGAGCGTGAGGGGCAAGCGCGCTCGTTCCTCCGCGGATGCCGCGAGCTGCGCCTCCACGACGCCGTCGGTGTCAGGCCACTGCGGCTTGTCCGATGCAACACGAAAGACCCATCCCTGCGGCACGCCATCGAAGCGGATCCGCCTGTGCGGATCGTCCCCGCGTGTCACCTCCCGCACCGAGAACAGGGCGGGCACCATGTTCACAGTGACGCGTGCTCCGACCCCGGCGCCCTCGCGGACAGCAAAGATGACGCGGCCCATCGTCGTCTCCGAGGGTGATCCGGCATGCCATACGTGGCTGCCCGGAACCTGGTGACGTAATCCCTCTCCGGCCAGTTGCCGGAAGCCGCGTCCGGGATGCCGGTGCAGGATCGCCGGCACGCCGCGACGCACTTGCGTGCCACGCTTGTCGAGAACGCGATACTCTAGGGACCCGCTTGCGTGGATCTCCTCGCGGGCATCTTCCTCAGCCCCGGTCTCGATCCGCGCATTGCCGCCCGCGACCAGAACGCGTCCCCGGCCCGACAGCCGCCAGATCGCCCCGCCCGGGACCGAACCATCAGGTTCAGCAACAAGAGTTTCAGTGCAGGTGGGCGTCTTGCCCTCTTCGACCAAGACCCAGATATGCGGGTCGCGCGTCCGCAAGGCGGCGTTTCCCGCATAGGCCAGCGCCTCGACCGTGGCCTCCCCCGTGTCCGCCAGCCGCCAGAAGGTCGGCTCGGCACCGATCTCGACCGCCTCGCCGCCGGCGAGCCGCACCCGGCCGAGGAACGCGCCATCGGCCATGGCCATCAGGTCCGCCCCGGTATCCAGCGGAAAGCGGAAGCGCGCCGTGCGGCGCCCGCTGATCCGGCGGCTCTCCCACGGTCGATCAGGCTCTTGGCGGTCGAGCGCGAAGAGCAGGTCCGGCACCGCTGATGCCAGCAGGCCGACCGGCGACAGCCGCAGCCGGCGGCGCTCCGGCTCCACGTCCCGGACCAGTTGCGGCGCGATTTCCGCGGTCTCCTCGACTTCGATCCAAGGCGTCCAGACGTCGCCATCGCCGCGACGCAGCACGCGCGTCAGCGGATCCGTGACCAACCCGTGCCGGGCAGAGACAAGTATCCGTCATGCGCAAGGGGTTTTATCGACCCCGATGCGGTCAGCTTTGACCAGCGCGTTGGCGGTCTCCAAGAGCTTGCGCATTATGGCGAC